>JAPPGB010000109.1 GCA_028821475.1 Spirochaetaceae bacterium | reverse complement strand
ACCTCCACCCGGGGGTGCCCCCCCCCCAAAAATTTTTTTTTTTTTTTTTTCCCCGCGGGGGGGGGCGGGGGGGGGGTTTTTCCCCCCGCCCCGGCCTCCACCTCTCCTTGCCGCTGAGCTCGGGCCGCTACATTCCGGCCCGGTGCTGGCGGGTGATCTCCTCCAGCAACTGGTCGCCGCCGGCATTGTGCCAGTCGGCCACGTAGTCGTCCCAGGCGGCGGCGATGTCGACCTCGCCGGCGATCGCCTTGAAGAAGAACTCGTCCTCCACCGTCTTCACCTCGGCGGCCAGCACCAGGAACTCCTCGTCGAGCGTCGGCAGGAACCCGAAGTCCAGCGACACCTGGTTGTTGATGATGTAGCTGTTCACCGGGTAGCGCCACGTGTTGCCGCCCATGTACAGGAACTCCACCGGGGTCGGCACCGCGGTCAGCCGGAAGTAGGTGGCGCCCGACTGCATGAACGTGGCGGGCGCCGTCCAGCCCTCGGCCCGGATCGGATCGCCGGCTTCGTTGTAGTCCCAGTGGGTGCCCTTGATGCCGTAGAACGCCGTGGCGAACACCTCGGTGTTGTTGTACATCTCGTCCAGGATCTGCAGAATCTTGGCGAGCTTGTCGTCCGACACGTTGGCGCCGACTGACGACGGGCTCCACACGGCGCTGCGCGAGTAGGTGCCGCGCATGCCGCCCGGTCCTTCGGGCGACACCACGATCACCGGTTCCACGTCCTCGTTATTGGCCTTCAGCATGCCCCACGCCTGGTTGGTGGACGGGTTGGTGAGCTGCGCGGACCATGACTCGAACGCGCCGATCAGCCCGTTGCCGAACTTCTGGCGCATCTCGGCGCTGTCGGTGACCACGAACTCGGGGTGGATCAGCTCGCGCTCGTACCAGTCGTTGAGGTACATCAGCGCGTCCCGGAACTCGGTGCGGATCTGCGAGAAGCCGATGTCGTCGCCCATCTGCTCCCAGGTGTTCAGCCGCACGCCGAACGCCCCCAGGATGTTGGGGAAGAACATGGCGCGGTCGCCGATCGAGCCGCCGCCCTGGTAGGGCATCAGCCCGAAGGTGTCGCGCTGACCGTTGCCGTCCGGATCTTCGTTCCTGAACTTGAGGAAGATATCCTCCAGATCCGCGAGACTGTCAGGCCCCTCGTAGATGTAGGTGCCCGGCACCGGCGTGGTCTGGTAGCCGATGGTGTCCAGCCAGTCCTTGCGGATCACCATGCCCGGCCCCGCGGCGGCGATCGACAGCACGGCGGGAATGCCCATGTTCTTGCCGTTCACGGTGGTGCGGTGATACAGGATGTCGCCGCCGAGCTCGAACGCCACCTTCATGTAGCGCGGCATGTGCTCCAGCAGCATTGCCTCCGGCACTTCGCGCACCGCGCCGATGTGCACCAGGTCCTCGCGCCAGCGCACGTTGAAGTCGGGGATGTCGCCGGACGCGATGCGCACCCGCCACTGCTCCTCCTGGCCGTGCGTGACCTCGTAGCCCCACGGCTCCAGGTTCACGTCGAACATCTCCTCCAGGTGCAGCTCCACCGGCGTGTCGCGTTCCAGCAGCTCGCCGCCGGCGTTGGTGCCGAGCCAGGTGATGGTCATCCGGTCCCCTTCCGCGGCCCCCTCCTCGGTGCCGGCCGCCCACGCGCCCGGCGTGGCCAGCAGCGCCAGCACCGCCAGCATCCACAGCAGCCTGCGCGTCCTCGGTAGTGAATCCTTTGCGAAATGACATGACGTTTTCATGGCATACCTCCTCCAAATGAGGTTCTCACCCGCGCTCCGGGCGGGTGGCGGCGGTCATCCCTTCAAGGATCCCACCATGATTCCCTTGACGAAATAGCGTTGTATGAACGGGTAGGCGATGATGATCGGCCCGATGCTGACGAACATGGTGGCCGCCTTCACGGTATCCTCGGTCAGCGCGGTCACGGCGGTCTCCTCGGAGGCCAGCTCCAGCCACTCGGCGGCCTGGTTTTCGATCAGGATGCGGCGCAGCAGGAGCTGCAGCACGATCAGGTCGCGGCGCGCGGCGTAGATCATGGCGTCGAACCACTCGTTCCAGTGGTACACCACCGACCACAGGCCGACGGTGGCGATCACCGGCAGCGACAGCGGCGCGATGATCCGGGCCAGCAGGGTGAAGATGCCGGCGCCGTCGAGCACCGCCGACTCCTCCATCTCGGGCGGCAGCTCCTGGAAGAAGTTGCGCATGATGATGATGTAGAACGCCGATGCGATATTGGGCAGGATCAGCACGAAGCGGGTGTTGAGCAGGCCCAGGCTCTTGAACCACAGGTAGGTCGGAATCAGCCCGCCGCCGAAGAACATCGTGAACAGGATGAACACGGTGATGGTCTTCCGGAACGGCAGCGTCATCCGCGCGATCCCGTAGGCGGCGAGCATGCACACCACCAGGGTCAGGACGGTGCCGGAGATCGCCCGGATCAGGGTGTTCATGTAGCCGATCGCCACGCTGTTCTTGGAGAACACCTCCCGGTACGACTGCAAGCTCGCCTCCTCGGGAAACAGCTTCAGGCCCATCTTGATCGCCGCCGCAGGGGTGCTGAACGAGTCCACCAGCATCTTCCAGAACGGGTACACGATCGACAGCGACACCAGCACCATCACGATCAGCACGGTGGTGTCGATGGCCAGGTCCTCGCCGGTCCGCTGCCGTCTCATCGGACCACCACCGTCACAGCACCGTCCCGCGGGCGCCGAGCCGCTTTACCACGTAGTTCATGATCAGCAGCATGATCAGGCCGAGGATGTTCTTGCTCAGCCCCACCGCCGTGGTGTAGCTGAACTGCAGGTTCACCAGCCCCTGCCGGTAGACGTAGGTGTCGATGATGTCGCCCACCGAGTACACGATCGGACTGTACAGGTTGAAGATCTGGTCGAAGCCGGCGTCGAAGATCTCGCCGATGCGCAGCAGGAACAGCACCACGATCACCGGCAGGATGGCGGGCAGGGTGATGTGCACGATGCGCTGCATGCGCCCGGCGCCGTCGATTTCCGCGGCATCGTACAACTCCGGGTCGATGCCGGCGATGGCGGCCAGGTAGATGATCGACCCCCAGCCGACCGTTTTCCACACGCCCGAGGTGACCACCACCATCATGAAGAAGAACGGGTCCTTCATGAACACCACGCGCTGATCGGTAAACAGCTCCAGCAGGTAGTTGACCGGCCCCTCGAACGACAGGAAGGAACGGAACAGGCCGGCGGCCACCACCCAGGAGATGAAGTGGGGCAGGTAGCTGATGGTCTGGAAGGTCTTCTTGAGCCGCAGGTTGAATACCTCGTTGAGCATCAGCGCGAACACGATCGGGGCCGGGAACACGGTGGCCATCTTGAGCAGGCTGATGACGATGGTGTTGCGGAACACGCGCAGGAAGTCGGCGCTGCCGAGCATGCGTTCGAAGTACTTGAAACCGGCCCACTCGCTGCCCCAGATGCCGCCGGTGATGGTGTAGTTCTTGAATGCCAGCACGATGCCGCCGATCGGGATGTACTTGACGACGATGAAGCAGACGATGGCGGGCAGGATGATCAGGTAGTAGGCGCGGTGGCGGTACATCTCGCGCAGCAGCGCGCGCGTCCTGTCGGAGGCGACCGCCATCACGCCCGCAGGCGGAAGCTGTACAGGTCCGCGTCCTTCAGGTTGAACTGCAGCCGGACCGGGCGCCCGGCGGGCAGGCGGTCGCCGCCGCTCCAGCGCACGCCGTGGCGTGCCCGGTCCGCGCGCAGGGGAGTGCAGTCATCGGCGCCGTAGCCGTCCAGCGGCGTGCCGTCTGCCGCCAGCACGGCGACCTTCAGGCTGCCCGCGCCGGCGTCGGCGTTCACCTCCAGGTGGCGGCCGCCAGCGGCGAGCGGCACCGTCCGCACCCAGCCCTCGAAGGCGCCGGCGTCCAGCGACACGAAGCCGTCCAGGCGCCAGGAGACGCGTCCGATCACGCACTGCTTGGGCGGCAGCGGGCCGCCGTGCATGGTGTTGATGCCGGTGTAGTAGTGCCACACCTCGTCGCCGTGCACCACCGGCCGGTCCGCCGAGCACAGGATGCAGCCGGCGTCGTAGCTGCCGCGCGGCCCGCGCGCGATCACCGGCGACCGGTCGGCGAACCGGTGCCAGGTGAGCCCGTCGCGGCTGTGCACCAGTTGCGCAGCGATCGGGCCCTCCCAGGGGCTCTGCTCGGTGCGCAGCTCCGGGTCGACGTCGCGCTCCAGCGCGGAGTGGATCATCACGTCGAATACCGGCAGGAAGCCCAGGAACTGGCCGCCGTAGCTGAACCCGGCCATGCCGTAGAACTCGCTGCGCTGCTCGCCGTCCTGCACCCACTCGTTGTCGCGCTCATCGGGCACCAGGATGGTCTTCGGCACCGACCAGTGCTGGAAGTCGCTACTGGTGGCTACCGCGATCAGGCGGCGCCCGAACCGGTCGCGGTCCCAACGGCGGTGGAAGGCGAAGTAGTTGCCGCCGTCCGGCCCCTGCGCCACCGTGACCGTCTCCAGGATCTCGTCACCCGAGTCCAGCACCGGGTTGACCGGGTACTCGGTCCAGTCGATGCCGTCCGGCGAGTGCGCCACCCAGTAGCCGCGCCGCGCCTGCCGCCACTCCCAGGCCATCATGCGATGGCGTTCCTCCGCCGGCGCCGCGGGGTCCACGATCACGGTCGGGCTGTGCTTGTCGAACATGATGATGTTGTTGTCGGTGGAGCCGTCGAACAGGTGCCGCCCGAGGATGGGCTTGTCCCACTGCACGCCGTCCGCCGAGGTGGCGTACAGCACCAGGTCGCCCTGCCGCTCCCGCATCTCCGGTGAGCGGTGCTCGTTGCCGCGCCCGATGCGCGACAGGTACCACATCCGAAAGCCCCCGCCGTCCGGGTCGTGGTGCACCGAGCCGTACACGTAGACCCGCTGCCCCTCCCACGGCCGGTCCGGCACCAGCACCGGCTGCGCCCGCCGCCGCCCGCGATGCAGCGTGCGCACCAGGCCGCGCTTGGCCGCGACGATGCCATCGTCCACGAACAACTGAGGAACATCGGTTGCGACGGTTGCGGCGCGCGTCATAAGAAGCCGAGCATAGACCCACGCGCCGCACGCCGCAAGCTTGGGCGAGGGTCGTCAAGGGTCGTCATGCCGGGAGGCACGCCAGATGCGCTCCAACACGTCACGGCGCCATGCTGCGTCATCACCTCGGCGCCCGGATCTCTTCGGGGGCGTTGCCTTCCCGGAACTGGGCGGACCGCGATAGGATCACGCCAATGAACACTGAAGCACACCGCACCGGCTCGACTGCGGTCTCACCCGCCGACGGTCCGATCGGCGTCACCGGCGCGAGCGGGTATATCGGCTCCTGGATCGTCTACGATCTGATGGCGCAAGGCTACCGCGTCCACGCCTGCGTGCGGGACTTGAATAATCCTGCGAAGGTCGAGCATCTGACCGCGCTCAACAGCAATCGCCACCTTCGTGGCGAGGTCGAGCTGTTTCGTGGCGAGCTGTTCGAGCGCGGCAGCTACGAAGAGGCGTTCGCAGGCTGCAGCGCGGTGCTGCACGCCGGCGCGACAGTCGGATACAACCGTGAAACGCCGCAACAGGTGTACGACGGCTGCTTCACCGAGAACGACCACGTGCTCGCCGCGGCGCGAAAGTCCGGCAATCTCAAGCGCTTCGTCTTCACCAGCTCGTTCGCCGCCGTCAGCCATCCGCGACCGGCAGGGTACGTGTTCACCGAGAAGGACTGGTGTGGCGACAACCTCGAGGCCTATCGCGGTAGCTGGACCGAGGATCGCATTCCGGAAAACCGCGATCTTGCCTACGCCATGGCCAAGGCCAACACCGAGCGCATGATCTACCAGGCGGCCGAACAGGACGGCAGCTTCGACGCGATGGCCATCCTGCCGGTGCACGTGATCGGCCCGCTGATGAGCGCCAACCATGACCAGGGCTGGAGTTGGCAGAACTGCATGAAGTTCATGATGGCGGGGCAGCCCTACAAGAAGACGCCCGGCGGCCGCATGCTGTGGAACATCGTCGACGTGCGCGACGCGGGCAAGGCTCACCGCCTCGCGGCCGAAAGCACCACGGCGACGAATGGGTCGCGCTACATCCTGGCGGCCAGGGACCGCTCCGGGGAACTCTTCACCTGGCAGTTGCGGCAGCGCCTCCACGAGCTCTTCCCAGGGGTGCAAGAGATAGGCGGCGAGGAGATGGATGGCGATCGGCCCGCCAAGGACACCCACGATGCACCGCGCTCGTATTGCCTGCTGGCGATGCAGGAACTCGGCCTGGTGCCCCACGACGCCGACGACACCATCCGCGCGACCATCGATTCATACTACGGGCTCGGGCTGATTCCCGTATAGGAGCGTTATACGGACCCGGCGCCACCGGCATCGGCGCCGAGACGCCCGCCGCCCCGCAGCCGCGGGTCGAGCAGATCCCGGAGGGCATCGCCGAACATGTTGAGACTGTACACGACAATCGTCAGGAACAACCCCGGCCAGAGCGCCAGCCAGGGCGCCTGCTCCATGTACTGTCGCCCTTCCGTGCTGAGCAGGCTGCCCCAGTCGGGACTCCCGGGGGGCAGCCCGAATCCTAAGAAACTCAGCGAAGCCAGGCTCAGGATGTGGCCGCCGATGCTGATGCTGAACACGATGATCACTACCGGCATGATATTGGGCACGACATGCCGGACCAGGATTCCCGCTCTGCGCTTGCCAATTGCGTCCGCAGCCAGAAAGTAGTCATTCTCCTTGATCGCGATCACGGCGCCTCTGATTACTCTGGAGCCGCCGATGCCGCCGCTTATCCCCATGACCAGTATGATCTGTAGTATGCCCGGCCCCACAATCGACATGATGGTCAACAGCAGCAGCAGGCCCGGAAAGACTATCCAGGCATCGACAAACCTCTGCACCATGATGTCGAACTTGCCGCCGAGGAATCCGGAAGTGCCGCCGATCAGGGTACTGATCACCGTACTCAGGGCGGTGATGGACAGGCCGATCAGGATCGACAGACGACCCCCCAGGATCAGGCGGCTCAGGAAGTCGCGCCCGACGTGGTCGGTGCCCAGGAGATACTGGGCGGATGAGGGCTGAAGCCGGTCTCGCAAGTGGATTTCGGCAGGGGGATACGGGGTCAGCGCATCGGCAAAGATCGCCACCAGGATCCAGATCAGGATGATCAACCCGCCGACCGCCCCCAGGGGCTTCTCCTTGACCAGCCGGATGAAGAACTCGGTCAGTCGGCCCCGTCGTTCGGGCTCACTGACGGCGGCTGGCACCGCTGCGGCGCGGCTCATGGATAGTGCCTTTCTCACCGCCGACTACCGGTACCGGACCCTGGGATCCAGGTAGGGATAGACCAGGTCGGTCAGGAGAATGCTCAACATCACTATGGAGGCGTAGAACAGGTTGATTCCGGAGACCACCGTGTAGTCGCGGAGTTGCAGGGCGTTCAGCAGGAGACGGCCGATCCCCGGCAGGTTGAAGATGTGCTCCATGATCACCGAGCCTCCGATCAGAAGCGGCAACTGCATGCCGATCAGGGTCACGACCGGGATCAGCGCATTCTTGATGGCGTGTCTCACAACCACCACCCGCTCGGTGAGCCCCTTGGACCAGGCGGTGCGCACGTAATCCAGCCGGAGCACTTCCAGCATCGTGGTGCGCATCATCCGCATGGTGCTGGCAGAAGCGGCGGTCCCCAGAATCAGGCTGGGGATGAGGAGCACGCCGAGATTGCCCAGCGGGTCTTCGCTGAGCGGAACCCACCGCATCGGGGGCGACCAGCCCCACCAGATGGCCGGGAAGATCATCACCATCAGGGCCAGCCAGAAGTTGGGCGCGGCCAGACCGAGGATGGCGAGCGAGCGCCCGGCGTAGTCGGCGACGCTGTCCTGGCGCACCGCCGAATAGATGCCGACCGGCAGCGCGATCACCAACCCGATGACGATGGCCAGGATACCCAGTTCCAGGGTGACCGGCAGTCTCTCGATGATCCCCTTCTCCACCGGCCAATCCCCCATCAGCGACGTGCCAAGGCTGCCGTGCAGGAAAATACCTCCCATCCAGCGTCCATACTGCACCCAGACCGGCACGTCCAGTCCCAGCATGCGCTCCAGCGCTTCCCGGTCGAACCCCTCCCCGGTACCGCCGGCCACCACCGTCATTGACTCCATGACGTCGATCACGTCGCCGGGGATGAAGCGCACCGAGAGAAACACGATGATGCTCACCAGGAACAGGGTGGGGATGATCAGTAATATCCGCCTGATGATATAGGCTCTCATCTCGCACACCTCATCGCGGCGTAATCCTGAAGTGGGGGGGGGGGGGGGGGGGGGGGGGGGGGGGGGGGGGGGGGGAGAGGGGGGGGGG
>JAPPGB010000108.1 GCA_028821475.1 Spirochaetaceae bacterium | reverse complement strand
GGCATGTCGATGGCCCCAGGGGCGCTGGCGGCGGCCTTAGGCGAGGATTTGGGCTTCACCGAAACCGCGAACAGGCGGATGTCGCCGCCGGCGATGGTGCGCGCGTCGCTGCGCCCGCCGCCGGCAGCGCCGCCGGCGTGCCCCTTGGGCCACTGGCCGACAGCGCCCTGCTCGGAGCGGTCCAACTCCAGTTCGCGCACCGAGCCGATCGTTCCGCAGCGGGATTCGATGCGCCACGGGAGGGCGCGCTGCCCGTTGTTGTAGAGGGCCAGCAGATAGTCCCCCGCGGCCCGCCGGCAGGTGACGAAGCCCAGGCCGTCCCCGACCGTGAACAACTGCTCCGCGGCGAACGCCCGCCCCAGAGCCCGGCGCACGTGGCGCAGCAGCCCGAAGGGGCAGGCCAGCGGCTGCTCCTCCGCATTGGCGATCGGTCCGGAGTGCTGCGCCTCGGCGGGCAGCCCGAACGGCGACAGCAGCAGGGTGACGTGACCTTCCCCGTGCGCCACCCGCACCACGCTCGCCAGCCCGCCGCACCTGGCCAGCACCTCGGCCCCGGCCGGCACGGTCGCGCGGCACAGTGCGAACGCGTGCTCCTCCGCCTCGCCGGTACCGTCACTCCAGTCGACCGCGACGCCGGCCTCCACCCGCATCTGCTCGTGTTCGATCATCAGCCCGGGCAGCAGCCCGCGCGCGTTGCCGGCGGTCACCACCAGGTGCCCGCCGCCGGCCACGAACGCGCGCAGCTTGTCGACCAGCTCGCGGGTCACGGTCAGCGCGCCCGCGGCCACCAGCAGGCCGTATTGGCGCAGCACCCACAACGGCGCGTCGGAGAGCAGGCAGTCGGTCATGTCCCCGAACGGCGTCGGGCTCAGGAAGCCGCGCTCGTCGTGGAAGTAGCTGGCGTTCTCGTATCCCGGCAGCAGCAGCGACAGCACCCCGTGGGTCAGGTAGTCGCCCGCTTCGTAGGGCATGCCGCCCCACACCTGGTAGACATACGGCGTGTACAGGTGGCGCGGCGGCACCCAGCCGGCAAAGAAATCCAGCAGCAGGGCCGCCGGCGTGTGCATCACCCCCGGCTGGCCGTGACGGGACACGAACTCCACCGCGCCGCGCTGCACCTCGCCGATGGGAGTGAGCGCATACGGCGGCGTCTCCGTGAGCCACCCGCTCTCGAAGCCCACCGCCACGCAGTTGTACAGGTAGTGGGTGTACATCAGCCGCTTCAGCAGGCTCAGGCTGCTCCCTTCCTCGGGGCCGGACCGGTACCGTCCGTCGCGTTTCGGGGCGCCGTAGTCCTTCCATCCCCAACGGTTGAAGACCGACGCATTGCCGAACCAGTGCACGCCGTACTGCTTGCCCGCACCGCGGATGAAAGCGTAGTAGAGCTGGCTGTTGGGCAGCGCCTGGGCGGTCTCGGCGCCGAGCAGAAGGTGGTTGCCCTCCTTCAGGAAGTAGTGGCCGAAGGTCAGCGAGGTGAGCGCGGTCATCCGGTTGCCGAGCTCGTCGCAGAGCTTCTGAAAGTGGCGCTGAAAACCCAGGTACTGCGCGCACCGCGACTGTTCGCGCGGACACTGCTGCTCGGCGGTTGCCCAGATGTAGCGGCCGTCCTGCTCGCCGTTGTCGATACCGAGGAATCGGTCGCCGAGCGTGCGCTGCAGGTGGCGCACCATGCCGGGCGGCGGCGTGATGTTGGACCAGGTTCCCTCCAGCGGCGAGCCGGGAACGTAGCTCCACAGGTCGAACAGGTACAGTCGGCGGCGGCGGATCTCGTCGAGCACTTCCGCCAGGTGGCCGCAGTGCAGCAGGTTCATCAGCGGCCACACGACGCGCCCGAGATTGAACTGCTCCGTGTAGCGCTCCAGGTCCTCGCGCCAGGCGGTCTGCGCGAGGTCGCGCAGGGTGATGAACTGGGTAACGTGCTCGAAGGTCTCCCAGGTCGGAACCCGCACGCCGCGGCGGCCGTCGTCAGGATGGATCCGTGGATTGAGCAGGTGTGGAAAGTGACAGGCCATGGCGCAACCTAGCCGCGTTCGGCGGCGCGGTCAACCGAGCGTGGGCCGCCCCGGACGCGGGCGCTCAGTCCCTCAGCGAGCCGATGAGCAACCCCTTGGTGAAGTACTTCTGCAGGAACGGATACACGCACAGGATCGGGGTGATGGTGACGATCAGCGCGGCCGCCTTCACGGTGCGCGAGCTGAAGTTGTTGAATACCTGCAAAGCGGCGGTGTTCTCCAGGTCGGCGAGGTCGACCAGGACCAGGATGCGGCGCAGAAACAGTTGCACCGGCTGCTTGTCCTGGTCGCGAAGAAAGATCAGCGCCCAGAAATAGTCGTTCCAGAAACCGACCAGGGAAAACAGTACGAAGGTCGCCAGCAACGGCTTGGACAGTGGCATCACGATGCGGAACAGCACCAGGAAGTGGCCGGCGCCGTCGATGTGTGCGGACTCCCGCAAGGCGGTGGGTACGGTGCCGAAGAAGGTGCGAAAGATGATCACGTTCCAGGCGACGATGGCGTTGGGCAGAACCAGGGCCCAGATCGTGTCCACCAGACCGAGTGACAGTACCAGCAGGTAGTAGGGCACCAGCCCGCCGGAGAAAAACATCGTGATCACCAGCAGGATCATGACCAGCTTGCGCCCACGAAGTTCGCGGAACGTGAGCGGATACGCCATCATCGAAGTGGCGATAATCATGATGAACGTACCGACCGCGGCGTACTTTATCGTGTTGATGTAGTAGCGCAGAATGGCGTCGTTGGAGAGCAGCGCCCGGTACGCATCGGTGCTGAAACCGACCGGCACCACGGTCACTCCCTGCCAGCCGAGTTGATCGGCATCGCTGATTGAAGTAGCCAGTTGATTGGCGATCGGATACAGGAACGACAGGCTGAGCAGGATGAGAAGCAGCGAGATGACAAAGTCGAAGATCGAGAAGCGCGCCCGCACCATCATGCCGCCTCCGGGATACGGCATTGGCGGCGGCCTGTCAACACGGCGCTGCTCGGCACACTCGGCAAGTGCGGCAAGCGGACCGCAGTGCCGGCCGACCGGCGCGGCGTCCGCTGCGCCACGCTGGAGTTCGCGACCGGCCACGAAACGTGACGTAGGGAGGGCCGGCGAGCGCGCGGCGCGGTCATGGCCCCGCAGCCCGGCGGCGGCCCGGCGGCCCGGCGACGCGGATTGACAGCGCGGCAAGCACCGTATAGGGTACCGCTTCCCGAACAGGGTAATCCAGGGTCGGAAAAGAGGGATGTCGACTTCCAACATCGAGCGCGGCATAACCGGCATCGAGTCGATCGGGACGAGTGTTCACGAGAAAGGCTCGTGGTGGAGGTACGTGCGCAGGAATCCGGCCCTCTACGTGATGCTGCTTCCCGGACTGCTGAACCTGTTGCTGTTCAAGTATCTGCCGATGTGGGGCATCGTCATCGGGTTCCAGCAGTTCCATCCCGCGCTCGGCGTGCTCGGCAGCAAGTGGGTCGGCTTCAAGCACTACATCGACTTCTTCAACGATCCCTACTTCTTTCGCCTGGTGCGCAACACCCTGCTGCTCGGCGTGTACACGCTGGCGTTCTCGTTCCCGGCGCCGATCGTGCTGGCGCTGCTGCTCAACGAGCTGCGCAGCATCGGCTTCAAGCGCGTTACCCAGACCATCTCCTACATGCCCTACTTCATCTCGACGGTGGTGGTCATCGGGTTGTTGCGCGAGTTCACCAGTCCCAACGACGGCATCGTGAACGCCGCCATCGCCGCGCTCGGCGGCGAGCGCATCCCCTTCTTCCTGCGCCCGCTGTGGTTTCCGTTCCTCTACATCATCTCCGGGATCTGGGCGCAGATCGGGTTCTCCTCGATCATCTACCTGGCCGCCATAGCGAACATCAACCCGGAACTGTACGAATCGGCGGTGATCGACGGGGCGCGGCGCTTCCGCCAGGTTTGGCACATCACCATTCCTTCGATCCTGCCGGTCATCGTCATTCTCTTCATTCTCGCCGTCGGCGGTATCCTGGCCACCGATTTTCAGAAGATTCTTTTGATGTACAGCCCGTTCACCTATGAGACCGCGGATGTCATCTCCACCTACATCTACCGGGTCGGCATCGAGAGCGAGGGTTCCAACTTCAGTTACGCCACCGCGGTCGGCGTGTTTACCGCGGTCATCTCGCTGATATTCCTGATCATTACCAACCGCGTTGCGAAGTCCGTGAACGAGACTTCGCTGTGGTGAGGCGAGCTGTTTCAGCATGTGGATAGAGCGCAAAGCCAACGCCTTCGACCTGTTCAACTACGCCCTCCTGGTAGTGATGAGCGCCTGTTTCCTGTACCCCGTGGTGATGACGCTGGCGTTGTCGTTCAGCGACGCCGACCAGCTCGGCAACGCCACCGTCGGCATCTGGCCGGTTGGATACTCGCTGAACGCGTATCGTCTGCTGCTCTCGGACGACAGAATACTGCGTTTCTATCTGAACACTATCAACTATGCCGGCACCGGCACGCTGATCATGTTGATCAGCACTTCGATGATGGCTTATCCGCTCACCTTCCGCGACTTTCGCGGCGGCAAGCTGGTCTCCATTCTGCTCGTGATTTCGCTGTTCTTTTCCGGCGGCCTGGTACCGACCTACCTCGTCGTGCTCAGACTGGGGCTGGTCGACACCATGTGGGCGCTGGTGCTGCCGCCCGCCATCTCGGCGTTCAACGTAATGATCTTCCGCACCTTCTTCGCCAACATACCGGCCTCGCTGCGCGAGTCGGCAAGCATCGACGGGGCCGGCCACTTCACCGTGCTGTGGCGCATCATCATGCCGCTCTCGAAGCCATTGTTGGCGACGTTCGCGCTCTACACCGCGGTGATGTTCTGGAACGACTTCTTCTGGTCGCTGATTTTTCTGCGCGACCAGGACAAGCAGCCGATTCAGCTCTTCCTGAGGCGCATTCTGGTGCTGCTCGACTTCCGCGACGTCGAGAACAGCACCATCCTCGAGGTCATCAAGAACATCAGCTCGCGTACGGTAAAGGGCGCCGCCGTGATCATTACCATTGCGCCGATCCTGTGCGTCTATCCGTTCCTGCAGAAATACTTCACCAAGGGTATGATGATCGGGGCGATCAAGGCATGACTGCCGCTCGCGCCGGAACACTTCAGGACGCCGTTGGCGTCTTACCAGATTCATTAAGGAGGACAATATGTCCAGACTTACATTATCGTTGACGACGGCGTTGCTGCTGTCGGCCGGGCCGCTGTTTGCGACCGGCGAGGGCGAGGCCGCCGCCGCCGCCGACATGGCGCCGGGTGCCATACTGCCGTGGACCGGGGCGGAGGTCGTCTACGACGGCTTCGGCGCCGATCTCGGCATCCAGGAGGATCCGGAGGCCCCGGTGGTGCAGGCGTACCGCGAGACCACCGGCAACGTGAGGATCGAGTGGAACACGGTGCCGTGGAACGACTACGACACCAAGCTCAACCTGTACCTGCAATCGGGCGACATGCCCGACATCGTGTGGGCGCGGGAATCGGTGCCCAAGGCCGCCACCTACGGGCCGGTGGGGATCTTCCTCGATTGGGACAAGTACAAGGAGTACATGCCCAACATGCAGCGCTGGGCCGCCGAGTTTCCGCACGTCAACAACGTGTTGACCGACAAGGGCGAACGCTTCGCCATCAACGACATCGCCAACGCCGAGTACATCGGGGAAGGCTACTTCTACAACGCCAACATCCTCGCGCAGGCCGGCATCGACGGCCCGCCGGAGACCATGGCGGAGTGGCTGGAGCAGATCAAGCAGATCAAGGCCGAGCTGCCGGATGTCGACGCGTTTCTCACCCAGTGGGGGCTGAGCTACTTCCTGCACGCCTTTGCGCGTCCGATGGATGTGAAGATCCGTGGCGTC
The DNA here is from genome assembly GCA_028821475.1 of Spirochaetaceae bacterium. Taxonomy (GTDB): domain Bacteria; phylum Spirochaetota; class Spirochaetia; order SZUA-6; family Bin103; genus Bin103. The sequence continues at coordinate 6,061 of JAPPGB010000108.1, read as the reverse complement.
GAGTACGACCAGAGTACGGGGCAGTGGGTATTTGGGCCGTTTCAACCCAATTACCGGACACTGATAGAATTCGTGCACGAGGCGTATGCGGCCGGCGCGTTCAACGCGGATACGATCGGCGAGTCGATTACCTCCGATCGGGTAGCCGAGTTGCAGGAACAGGGCAACTACGCCTTTACCTACATCTACTACGGCCAGACCACCGGCATCTGGGACTATGAAGCCGGCAAGCGGCCTCCGGAGGGCTTCCAGGGGATGAAGCCGCCAAGCTTCGACGGCGACACCTACTACTGGATCACCGTGGCGCACGACACCATCCCCTACTGGGGCTACATGGCCAGCTCCAAGGTGAAGAACCCCGAGTTGCTGGCCGCGTACATCGACAACGTCATGTCGGAAAAATCCTACGAGCTGTTCGAGTGGGGCATCGAGGGGCTGACGTTCCGGCGTACCGACGACGGCGGCTACGAGACCCTGCCGGAGTTCGCCAACAACACTGCCGGGCTGCGCGAGCTGGGAGTCGGAAACTTCCACGATCCGCGCTATATCCACTACAGCGACCGCGCCGTTACCTGGTTCGCCAAGACCAAGAAGGGCGACGTGGGGCGCGCGGCAATGGCGGCGGATATCAAGCGGCTGCAGGCGGGCGAGATGATCCCGCTGGTGAACTGGCCGCGGCCGGTGATGACCGGTGAGCAGAACGACGAGATCAGCAAGATCATGACGCCGGTCAACACCTTCGTCGAGGAGGAGCGCATCAAGTTCATCACCGGCGACCGCGACCTGTCCGAGTGGGACGACTTCATCGCCGAGATCAGGAAGCTCGGCGACGTCGACAAGGTGCTGTCCTACTACAACGGCGGCAAGCAGTTTCCGATGGGCGAGCGCCGCTACCCGATCCTGCCGGCCGACTTGCGGTGACTGGCAGGCGGTATCCGATGGGCGAGCGCCGTTACCCAATCCTGCCGGCCGACCTGCGGTGAGCGGCGGGGCAGTCGAGAGCTGACCCGGGCGGCCGGGAGTCTCCGGACTCCGGCCGGCGCGCGGGTGGCGATCCGTGTAAATGCCTGCCACGGTGTGCATAATGGCCACCGTGGCAGGCCCGTACATGATACGCACGCGCAGCGGCGGCGACCGGGGCCGCGGAGCGGCCGACACTTCGTGACGCCGCCGCGGGAGCCGTGAACCGGTGTCTCAGTTGGGACTGTTCACTTCGCAGGCCGGCTCGCCGCTGAGCCGGGCGTTCGACGAGTTCGGCGCCGTGACGCTGCACAACCGCAAGTACCTCGGCTCCAAGGTGAGGCTGCTCGACTTCATCGAGCGGGAGATCCTTTCCGCCGCGGGCGACGTGGGGTCGTTCTTCGACGGATTTGCCGGAACCGGCGTGGTGGCCGATCGCATGCGCTCACACACCAGCCGGCTCACCCTGGTCGACAACCTGGCCAGCAACTACTCGATCAACCGCGCCTTCTTCACCTCCAGCGAAGCCGACGTGCGGCTCGCGTACGTGGCCGACGCGCTGCGCGAGTTGAATCAACTGGAACCGGCGCATGGCTATGCGCGGGAACACTACGGCGGGCGCTACTTCACGCACGACAACGCCGGCCGCATAGACGCCATTCGCGACCGGATAGCGCTCCGCATGAGGGACCGGGACTGCACCGAGCAGGAACAGCACGTCCTGATCGCCAGTCTGCTGCTCGCGGCCGACAAGGTGGCCAACACCGTCGGCCAGTACGACGCCTACCTCAAGAACCTGGGATCGCGCACCTACGACGAGAATGGCCGGCACCTGGTGGACGCGAACGTGTACGCGCCGCTGCGCCTGCGCATGCCGGTGCTGCGCTTTGCCGCCGGCGCCACCGTGCTCCGGGCGGACGTGAACGAGGTCGCCGCCGACCACGAGGCCGACGTGGCGTACCTCGACCCGCCCTACAATGACCGCCAGTACGTCGACTGCTACCACGTGCTCGAGAACATCGCGCGGTGGACCAAGCCGCCGCTGCACGGCAAGACGAGGAAGTTCGAGCGCGACGCGCTGAAGAGCGACTATTCGCGCCGCCGAACCGCGCTCGCAGCCTTCGCCCAGTTGGTCGACCGCATCAGGGCCCGGTACATCGTGGTGAGCTACAGCAACGAAGGCCTGCTGTCCGTGGCCGACCTCAAGGCGACGCTGGAAACGCGCGGCCCCACCACCATCGCGAGCAGCGACTACGCCGTATTCGGCAACGGCGCCGGCCAGTCCGTCCGCCGCCGCGTCGTCGAATACCTGGCAATCTGCCGCGCCGACGGAGTTGACAAATAAGCGGTGATCAGACCCGGCGCTGTGCTATAGTGTGGCGCCATGGGTAGTTCGTACGAGATCAGGAACTTTGTCGGCGGGGCGTGGGGCGCGCCTGCCGGGGCCGAGACTGTGCCGGTGGCCAATCCGGCCACCGGGGAGGTCATAGGACACACGCCTCAGTCGCCTGGGGCCGAGGTGGACCGCACCGTTGCCGCCGCCGCCGCCGCCTTCCCGGAGTGGCGTGGCACGCCGCCGGGCGAGCGCATTCAGTACCTGTTCAAGCTGAAGGCGCTGCTCGAGCGCGAGACGCAGGAGATCGGGCGCGTCATCACCATCGAGAACGGCAAGATCCTGTCGGAGTCGCTGGGCGAGCTGGTGCGCGCCATCGAGAACGTCGAAGTGGCGTGCGGCATCCCCACGATGATGCAGGGCGACGTGCTGGAGGATGTCTCGCGCGGCATCGACGAGTTGATGATCCGCCAGCCGGTGGGAGTGTGCGCGATCGTGTGCCCGTTCAACTTCCCGGCGATGATCCCGTTCTGGTTCTTCCCCTATGCGCTGGCCTGCGGCAACGTGGTGATCGTCAAGCCCGCCGACCGCACCCCGGTCACCATGCAGGTGGTCACCCGGCTGGTCGAGGAGGCGGGCCTGCCGGCGGGAGTGTTCAACGTGGTCAACGGCGGCGCCGACACCGTCAACGCGCTGCTCGACCATCCCGGCGTGCACGCGGTGAGCTTCGTCGGCTCCACCGCCGTGGCCGAACACGTCTACGCGCGCGCCTCCGCCGCCGGCAAGCGGGTGCAGGCGCAGGGCGGCGCCAAGAACCCGATCGTGGTGCTGCCGGACGCCGAAATCGACATGGCCACCCAGATCACCGTCGACTCCTGCTACGGCAACGCCGGCCAGCGCTGCCTCGCCGCCTCCATGGCCATTACCGTGGGCGATGCGGGCGATGCCTTCACCGAGGCCATGGCGGCGGTGGCAACCGACCGCGTGGTCGGCGACGGCCTGGACGAGTCGGTGGAGATGGGGCCGGTGATCAGCCAGGCCAGCAAGCAGCGCATCGAGCACCTGATCGGCGTCGGCGCGCAGGAGGGCGCGCGCGTCGTGGTGGACGGGCGCGGCGCCACCGTCCCGGGCCTGGAGGGCGGCTCGTTCGTGCGGCCGACATTGATCGCCGACGTGCCGCCCGGCAGCACCGTGGCCACCACCGAGATCTTCGGGCCGGTGTTCGGGCTGATGCAGGTGGACACGGTGGAGGACGCCATCGCACTGGTGAACTCGGGCCGCTACGGCAACATGGCGTGCCTGTTCACCACCGACGGGCGCGCCGCGCGCCAGTTCCGCTACGCCGCCGACGTGGGCAACATCGGCATCAACATCGGCGTCGCCGCACCGATGGCCTACTTCCCGTTCTCCGGCTGGCGCAGCAGCTTCTTCGGCGTGCTGCACGGCCAGGGCAAGCACGCGGTGGAGTTCTTCACCCAGACCAAGGTGGTGGTGGAACGCTGGCCCGCCGACTGGTCCCGCAAGTTCTAAGAGTCAGCCATCCGGAGGGCTCGCGAGCTTGCCGACGAAGAGGATGGTGCCCGAAAGCCGCTCGCGGATGAGAAACAGGAACGGGCGGTCGGCGCGGAAGACGGGAGCAGCGGACGTCTCACGCACCTCGACCACGGTTGCGGCGGCCGCCTCGGTGCCCTCCTCGTTGACGTCCACCCAGGACTTCTGCTTCACCTCCGAGATCAGCAGGCCTTCGACTGGCGAGAGTCTGGTGAAGTCCGCCCGGCGATCGAACGCGTCGACCATGCCCAAGGCTGCCAGATCGTCATTCAGCGTACGTTCGTAGGCCATCCGAAAGCGCGGCATGAAGAGCTGCATGTCGGTCTTGTGGAAGCTGTCGGCGATCTCCTTCCATTCCACTGCGCCGAGCGATGTGGCGAGGTCGTCCACGCTCACGCCGTACTGCGGAAGGAGCACGGTCATCGAAAAGGCGCCTCCCCCGTACGGCAGGTCCACGGCCTGGAACCGGCTGGTCTCCTGATAGGAGAGCTCTCCCTGGAGGGTCATGAGCGGCACCGTGCGAGTGGACCCGTCGTCCAGGTGGAACGGCTCGGGTCGCGTGTCGGCAGGATCGAACCGGAGGGTCCAGGGTCCCTTGAAGGAGATCGCGTTGATCAGGTACATGACCACCGCGGCCGGGATCCTGGCGGGAACGATGTCCTCGATTCGACCGCGCGTCGCGGCCTTGACCCACTCGTTGATCCGCTCGGACGCCGCGGGACTCGCGAAATCGAGCTCCACCGCCTCGGCGTGGAAGCTCTCGCGCACGGTATCGAGGAAGTCGGAGTGCACCGGAAAGCCCTGCCGCGTCCACACGGAGTTCCCGATCGCGGTCTCCACGGCGGGATCGAGTCCGACGAGGAGCTCGAGCAGGGACTGGTAGGAGGCGTTGATCTCTTCCTCGGCGAGGCTCCGGAACCCCAGCATGTCCCGCATCTGGCTCCAGGTGTCTCCGGAGGCTCCGTTCATGGTCATTCCGAGCGCCATGGACGCCGACAGCGGCGAAATGAGGAGATTGCCGTTCGGGCGATTGGCCTGGTCGAGGAGGTCGAAGGCAAATCGGTTGTTTGCCCCGATGATCTCGACCTCCGCCGCACTCAAGGCGCGCGGCAGGCGGGCAATCTCGTCCACACGGTCGGACGGGCTGGTTATGGGTTCTGCGCACCCCGCGGCGGCCAACAGGAGCAATGCTCCCGCAATGGCGCAAAACCGGCGGCGGCTCGCGGCGTGCCGGGCACCGTCCGCCGGACCTGTACGCTCAGCCGTGGTCGTGGCTTCCATAGTACACTCGTCGCCGACAGACGAAGCGACCGGTGCCGTGGCCGGGTAGCCGCTGCCATGGGCGATCAGGTCAGCGGCCATCGGTGGACACCGTCCGGATTCCTTGCCAAGGCGGATGCCGAACTCTACACTCATGTAGCATCGGTGTGATCAATAGGTCTTCACTATATACTTGATGCAGGGAGCAATCCAACCATGAGCGACAAGGATCAACTGTCGGAAGCTGAGAGGTTGACCCGAACCCTGCTTGAGTCGCACTTCAAGGGCAGGGCATCGTTTCCGACGATTTCAGCGAAGAGAAGAACAAGCAGGGACGACGAATCTCCAACAGTGCAAATAATGGTTGTATTCGATGGAGATACGGAAGTCGTAGATGATCCCATATGGTACGACGTTGACTGGCATGCACAGGTCGACGACTTGTTCGAGGACGACTGCTTGGTACTCTATAGATTGGACAAGGTCAAGTATACACCGAAAGACAGGAAGTATCTTGACCGGCGCATTAAGGAACTGTCTGAACGGATATGGCAGGCGTAGACCCCATACACCTGCTTACCGCGGCGTTGGTTCTGACGGAACATGACACCGGAGGAAGACCGCGACAAGCTCACCTGAGGAGAGCCGTGAGTACGGCCTATTATGCGGTGTTTCATTGTCTTTCCGGTGCCAATGCGGACATGTTAATCGGGACATCACAGCGCACTTCTGCCGCATGGATGTCGGCGTACAGGGAGCTTGAGCACAGTATGGCGTACAAGCGCTGCAACCGCTCGTCGGTTTCGATTTTTCCCGCAGAAGTCAGACGCTTTGCGTCCACATTGCGAAAGCTGAAGGAGTTGCGAGAAGAAGCCGACTACAATCCAGCTGCTTCGTTTAGCCCGAAGTTCCAGGGCAGGATTCTTCTTAAGTCGTTTTATAGTCATCAGTTGAGAA
>JAPPGB010000107.1 GCA_028821475.1 Spirochaetaceae bacterium | reverse complement strand
CGACCGTGGTGTACAGTTTCAACATGTTGGGTGACGCCCTCAGAGACCTGCTCGACCCGCGGCTGCGCGGTGGCGGTGGTCGTCTCGGTGCCGATGCCGCCAAATCGGTTTAGGCGTAGGTTTAGGCGGGTTCAGGCGCCGGCCACTACGCGGTCACCTCCGGGCGGTAGCCGCGCACCGCTGTCAGCAGTATCGCCGGCAGCTGCTTCAGTTGTTGCGAGCGAGGGTCCACCTCGAAACCGCCGGACTCCAGGGCGGTCACCCCAAGCAGGGGTATCCGCCTCCGCATCTCCGAAGATGACCGTGCCGCCCACCGTCTTTCCCTCGAACTCGCACCCGCGAGATTGCCAGGCACTATTCGGTCATCTCACGGGCCCCAACTGCCCATGCAACTGGCGGCCAGGGACCAATCTCCTGGCCCATGGAACGTACCAGGTAAGCGAATGACGTGGCCAGTTTCCGGAACGATCTCGACCTACGATAGGCCTCCGACAACGAGAACCGGGCGCTGAGCGCCGGCTGGTCAGTACGTTCGAGATAGCTTGCGTCCGCGTGCATTCGTGCTTCCATCTGTCCCTTCGCACAAAGAGGGCCTTCCGGATTCGGATGTGTCTCCGCATCGTCCCGGACACCGCGATAGCCGCGTAGCGACTCTATTGCAGCCAGAAACCACGCCTCGTACTCCCGATGGGCGATAACGACACTGCACGGCACGTTGCCCGCTCGTGCTGCCGCCCACGTCTGTACGGACGGCCCCAATCGCGCCGGGCAGTCTCTGTCTCCGTCGAAGAGGATGAGAACAGCGCCGCACTCCGGTTGAAGAAGCGCCAGTCGGACCGCACGCTCCACTTCAGCCTGCTGCACGATCTTCCCCCGCGGCACTCGTATCGGTCGCCCGACATCGACGCTCCAGGTTTGGGATTCCTTGATCAGACGGCGCAACAATACCGGCAGAGCCGCCACATCTCCATGCCCCTCCACGATCGGCTGGATCCGCATCTCACATGGCCTTGACGAATAACTCAAACCGTCTCTTGTCGGACTCAGACTCTTTTGCCGCCGCCATGGCGTTCGAACGAAGCAACTCACCTGCACCCATCAGGTGCTCGCGAAGGGCCGCTCTAACGGAAGGCGAGACAGTACTGACCCGCGTAATGCCTCTCTCCCAACTCGCGATGCGGAGGTGTCGATCCTCAATCCACTGGGCATCGAGAACATCGGGACTGTGCGTCGTCACCACGACCTGCATGAAGCGTCCCGCGTGCCGCAATACGTCGAGAATCGTCCCTATGGCGCCCGGATGCACGGTAGCTTCCGGTTCTTCAATTACGATAAGGGAGGGAGCCGGCCGTTGGAAGATTGCTGCGAGGATGCCCAGCACACGAAGCGTGCCGTCTGACATGTTGAATGCTTCGAACTTCACCGGAGCCGACTTTCCCCACTCTTGACTAAACGCCAAGGTCAGCTTGTTGCCGTGCCTCTTGAGCTGGACGCCGACGGTTCCGGGGACGACACATTGGAGAAGTTCGCATATTCGTTCCCAATCCGTCGCGGATTGTCGTTGGATCTCCCGGAGCACGCTGGCGGCGTTGCTACCGTCGGCTTGCAGCCGTACGCCGCCGTCCGGGTCCTGCAAAGCGCGAACGGCCGCCGGTTCGATCCGACACACCCGCATATCCGATAGAAGACGGAAAACCGGCCGAAAGCGCGCGTCGCCACCGACCAGAGGAAGCGCCAACGCATTCGGTTCCACAATGGGGTCCAGGGACTTTACACTGCTCTTCCAGCCCACGGAGCCGTTGACCGGTCTGCGGTCGAACGAGGCAATGGACCCGTTCAGTCGCGTCACCACGCACTGCTCGCGTACGACCTGGAACCCACTACCGGTTGACGCGCGCAACTCTATGCCATACCGAGCCTCGCTCATGTCGGCACCCGGATCATGAAGCTCGACGGCGAGCCCCATGTTCGAGCGGCCTCTCGCCGAACCTCGATGACTGACCGCAGCAAATCCCCCGCGATGCTCAAGGACAGCTTGCAGTGGAGACGTCATCGCCTCCGCAAGGAAGGCAATTGCGTCGCTGAAGTTGCTCTTGCCACAGCCGTTCTGACCGATCAGAAAGGTCGGGTTATCAAACTTCACCTCTTCCTTGGCAAGGCTGCGGAAGCGCTGGAATACCAGCCGGCTCAGGATAGTATCTGCCACGGGTCCCCTCGGCACCGTCCAGCATCATGGCGTGCGGCTCGTACGTCAAGACAGGACCCACCTCTCCACAGTCGTTCCTGCGCGACCTGCTGCGGCGGCTGATCAGGGAGCTGTGCCGGGCTGCGCTGTGCCGGCGAAGTCGCCGACGGCGTCCTGCTGGTGTGGCTCGACCCGGACCAGGCAGACACGGCGATCACGCCGTTCGTGCACGCGGGCCGACAGCGGTCGCGGCACCACCGGGGCGCCGGGTTCGCCACCCTGGCGGCGGTAACGATCACCATCGACGCCGACCTGGAGCGCGCCCGCGGCCCGATCAAACGGCAGCTGGCGCTCTACCTGGGTGGCATGGGGGCGCGCGCAAAGAACTTCTACACCGACTACGCCGGGCGGCTCGGGTTCGGTGACGCCGCAGCCAGAATTCAGGACCTGTTTCTGGCCGGCCGGCAGGCCGCTGCTGCGGCGGCGGTGCCGGACGCGATGGTGGACGCGATGCACCTGGTGGGTTCGGCCGAGCGCATCAAGGATCGGCTGGCCCGCTGGTGGGCGGCAGCCCGCGCCGGGGACGTGACCGGCATCATCGTCACCACTGAACAACCCGAGGCGCTCGAACTACTCGCCGCCGAGCTGTTGTAGCGGTAACGCTGCTAGCCGCCGCCCTCTATAGCCGCGCGCAGCGAAACTCCCGCGGCGTGGGCTGCGCCGTGCATCCTCAGTCCACTTCCAGGACTTCAGGATCAAGGCGAAACCACGAAACCTCGCCCGACTCCACGCTGGGACGAATACGGTCGTCGAACCGCAGACCGGCCACGACGGCATGCGCGCGGCGGCCGGTAAAGCGGGTCAGGAACTGTGCGTTGCGCCCCGCACGCGCGGTGTCGCGGCCGTTCGCCGTGTAGGAGACTTCCACCGCCACGTAGCACTCCTCCCCCGCGGCGTCGGTCGCGCGCAACACCAGGTCCGCCAGGCGGAAGCTGCGCAGGTCGTTCTTGGAGATGCCGCTGGTGTCGGAGGACCGTACCAGCGTCCGAATCTCGTCCTGGTCGAGAGTGGCGACGAACGAAAGCCCCTGCTCCTCCGCGATCAGGTCGGCTTCGCGGGTGGCGGCGACCCTGGCGTGAGCGGCCTTGAGCGGAGCGATATCGGTGCGGATCTGACCGATTTGACGCTCCAGTACGTCGAAGCGGCGGTCGATGGCCTCGAAGCGGCGGTCGGCTGCCTCGAAGCGGCGGTCGATGGCCTCGAACTGGCGGTCGATGGCCTCGAAGCGGCGGTCGATGGCCTCGAAGCGGCGGTCGATGGCCTCGAACTGGCGGTCGATGGCCTCGAAGTGGCGGTCGATAGCCTCGAAGCGGCGGTCGGTTGCGGCCTCGAATTCCGCTATCCTCTGCGGCAGTTCAAGCAACTCGCGTGTCAGCAGGCGCGCCCGCAGCGCTTCCAGCCACTGCGGATGCTCATCCAGAACCTGGACCAAGTCCTCTATCGTTGCGATCTGTAGCGGCTGCATCGGTACGCCTCGCGGTCGATCCTAAGGCTGCGGGAGCCCGAAGGTCAAGAAGCCGGATGCGGAGGAGGGTAGTTCTCCCGGTCGTTGACACGGTGGCCGCACTCATGGCAGGATTGCGTCGCTTGGGGTTCAACAGATCAATGATGAAGCGCCATGACCGACAGCCATCGCAGTGACCGGTCGGCGGTGACGCAGTTGGTGGGTTCTATCGCCCCGCCCACACACAAACAACTAACCGTTGCGGCTGTTCGCCGCGTACGCGCCGCGGCGGGCGCCGGCGCCGTCTGTACTGGGGTAGCGGCCGGCTACCTGTGGGGCTGGCTCAGTCCGCGTTGGTCCACTGACCACCCGACCACCGCAACCGTCCCGAATCGCCGCCGGCCACACCCCAGGGCACACTCCAAACGACACCATAGGACCAGGGCTACCCCCGTCTGGTTTCCAGAAAAGTGTGCAATTTTCAATTGCCCAAAATGAGCAGTTTTCGATTGCCCTTGACACACACCACCCAGTGTGGGGTTGCGACCCAGGTCCCGACGTCCGCCGAGCGCCCCGAAGGGCCGCGAAGCGGATGGCCCGCCAAGCCCTATTGTACGTCAATTGCCGAAATCTACGGAAAGTGGAAGTGCAAAATGCGCAAAATGATACTCAAAGAACCGCACGCGCGCGCGGCGTGAGCCCGGACGAACCCGGTGAGTCACACGCCGCGCGCGTGCACAAGTTGACTCTCACTGGCGGCCTGCGTTGCGGGCGTGAGAGTAGCCAGGGAGCGGTGTCGCTTCGCAATACTCTCAGAAATCAACATACGGAGTTACGTATGAATATGGTAACAATCACCAGGACCTTCGTGGTTGCGTTGGTCATGGTCCTGACCGCCACCGGCCTCTGGGCCACTGGCACAGAAGAACAGCCGACAGCCGCCGCTGCCGACAAGAGGTATGTCACCGACCCCGCCACCGGCCAGACGTGGACCGCGCCAGAGTATGGCGGGACACTCACGCAGGGCGTTAGGGGCTTTCCCCCAAATTATAATAGTGACGGGTGGTCGGTTCATCCTGGCTGGGCGGCTCACCTCATCAGTGGCGTTAATGAGAAGCTAGCCTTCGTCGACTGGGGACAATCCAGGGATATATGGACAGGCACACAGCCTTGGACCGACGAGATGTTTATAGGGAATCTGGCTGAAAGCTGGTCAACGCCCGACGCCACAACGTTCATCTGGCACATCCGCCAGGGCGTTTACTGGGACAATAAGGCGCCGGTGAACGGTCGGGAGTTCGATGCCCATGACGTCGAATATAACTATCACCGCTATTTGGGTCTGGGCGATTTCACCGAAGACGGACCTAGCGCCCATCAGAGTGCTATAACTGCGTCTGGGAGAGCGGGTGTAGAGATCGAATCGGTAACGGCCACCGACAAATGGACGGTTGTTGTTAAGCTCAAGCCTCACGTGCTTGTGTTGCAGCATATGCTCAACAACTACTTGATGATCTACGCCCCAGAGCAAATCGATGAATACGGTGACGCTAAGGATTGGAGGAACCTGGTCGGCACTGGTCCCTTGAGACTGACTGATGTCGTGGAGGGCAGCTCGGCAACCTGGGAGAAGAATCCTAACTACTGGGGCTACGACGAAAAATTCCCGGAGAACCGCTTGCCCTATATTGACAAGTTAAGGTCCTTGTTGCTACCAGACGTGTCAGCACGTCTGGCAGCAATGCGTACGGGCAAGATTGATATGCTGAGCAACACCGGCGACGCCTATATACAATCTCTCGACGATGTAGAGAGCCTCCAGAAGACCAACCCTGAAATCGATGTGTGGCCCACTTATGCCTGGATAGCGGGCGCATTCCTTTTCAACCAGTCTCTGCCGCTCACTGCCGACGTCAATGTGCGCAAGGCGCTGCAGATGGCAGTGGACCGCGAGACAATTTCCACTACCTACTATAAGGGTTGGGGAGATCCAACACCTGGTGGGCTATTCAATCAACGCTTTATAGGATACTCCTGGCCAATGGAAAACTGGCCCGACGAGGTCAAGCGTGAGTATGAGTATCACCCGGAAGAAGCAGAAGCGTTGCTTGATGCGGCCGGGTATCCTCGCGGCGCCGACGGCTATAGGTTCAAGGTCAAGCTTGCCAGTAACGAGGCGTTCGATTCGACCTATCCGGAAATCATCATGGGGTACTTCGAAGCCATTGGCGTTGACAGCGAGCTTGTTATCCTGACTCGTGCTGAAGTAGGAGCTGCCCAAAGGGCGGACACGCACGAGTGGCACCTAGCGGATGGGGGATGGATGGGCCTTACAACCCACTTTGGGATCGGGTCGGTAAGCCAAAACATTGATGGATTCAGCTTCAACAAAGCGAAGGACCCGCGTATGGAGGCCCTGTATTATGCTGCCGAAGAGACTATGGACATTGAGGAGTATAAGAGTATTCAAAGACAGGCCGATGAGATCACGGTGAGGGAGCACTGGGGCCTATCCAAACCCTTCTCCCCTATCGTTTTCGTGAGCCACCCGTGGGTCCAGGGCTATTTCGGTGAAGATTCTTTGGGAAGGGGTGAACGTAATACCCACCTGGCCCGCGTCTGGATTGATAGTGAGCTGAAGGAAGCAATGATGGGAAATTAGCAGTATACGCCTGCGGAGCTAGGCGGCGGTCGCTTGCGAGCGCCGCCTAGCTCCCTAGCTCCCATACTTGGGGTAACCTACACCATGAGAAGCTATCTCATCAGGCGGTTATTGCTCATAATCCCCACCCTGTT
>JAPPGB010000106.1:37945-82572 GCA_028821475.1 Spirochaetaceae bacterium | reverse complement strand
GACCAGACCCAGCTCGAGGCCGCCTGACCGCTACCACACTGGCGGAATGCACCCTGCAGGTGGGGCTGCCTGGAACAGGCGCTCGAATCTGGCGATAATGGTAACAACTCAAGGAGAGTAACGAATGGCAACTGCAATCGCGGCGCCGGCCACCTCGGCGGCGACCACCACCCTGTTCAACAAGACCCTCGGCTGCCTGCTCGGCGGCCTGATCGGCGACGCCATCGGCACGCCCGCGGAGGGCAAGCCGTACGAAGTGCTGAAGGCACACGGCTGGATCGACGACTTCGACGACGACGGCACCGACGACACGATCATGAAGCATCTGCTCGCCGACGCGCTGATCCGCACCGGCGGGCACGCCACCATCGACGACTGGGCGGCCGTCTGGCTGGACCGCTGGGACGACATCTTCGGTGCCAAGCTGAACAAGTTCTTCCCGTCGGTGACCCACACCGCGCAAAAGCTGCGCCGCCACTCGGTGCCGCGCATGGCGGCCCTGGGCAACATGCCGAGTTCCAGCACCGCCATGTGCTTTTCGCCGGTGGGCATCGTCAACGCCTGCAACCCGCGCTCCGCGGCGCTGCAGGGCTACAACCTGGCGGCGCTGATCCACGGCCACGACGTCGGCTTCTGCCAGGACGCCGCCGTGGCGATGGCCGCCGGCGTGGCCGAGGCGTTCCGGGCCGGCGCCAGCGTCGCATCCGTCGTGGCCGCCACCCAGGACTACATCGTCCAGGACAGCGGCGCCGAGATGCTCGACCTGATCGGCCGCTTCCTGGAGCTCGCGCGCGAGGACGGCGACTACGAGGGCTTCCGCGAACGCGCCTACGCCAACTCGGACACCCTGTTCCGGCGCATCGGCTGCGACTCCCGCGAGACGGTGCCGGTGACCGTGGCGCTGTTCGAGCTGGCCGGCGGCGACGTGGAGAAGTGCGTGACCTACGGCGCCAACTTCGGGCGCGACGCCGACACCATCGCCACCATGTGCGGCGCCCTCGGCGGCGCCCTGAACGGGGTCGACGGCATCCGCGCCGACTGGGTGGAGAAGGCGCAGCGCCTCACCGCCACCGACCAGCAGGAGCTGGCCCACGACCTGGTGCGCACCGCGGTGGCCAAGATCCGCGACCGCAAGGCGGCCATCTCCGAGTTCGGCAAGATCGCCTGACGAGGGGGATCCGGTCTGATGCCGCGCGCCGCCCAAGCGGCGCCGCGGCACATCGGGAGGATTATGGCAAACAACCAGTCGACCGCAACCAGGCCCGCGGTCACGAGCGCACCGCCGCTGAACGCCAAGTGGCGCAAGATCACCGTCAACTGGCAGCTCTACCTTCTGTGCGTCCTGCCGATCGCCTGGCTGATCATCTTCATGTACATTCCGATGTACGGGAACCTGATCGCCTTCAAGCGCTACGTCCCGACCCTCGGCGTGCTCGGCAGCCCCTGGGTCGGCTTCGACAACTTCATCCGCTTCTTCAAGTCCTACCGCTTCTTCCAGGTGCTGTGGAACACCTTCTACCTGAGCTTCTACGACCTGCTGGTCGGCTTCCCGATCCCGATCGCGCTCGCCCTGGTGCTCCACTACATGCCGATCGCGCGCTACAAGAAGACCGTACAGATGGTCACCTATGCGCCGCACTTCATCTCGACGGTGGTGATGGTGGGCATCATCTTCAAGCTCGGCTCGCAGCGCATCGGGCTGGTCAACGTCTTGCTCGCGGGGCTGGGCCTGCCGGAGGTCAACTTCCTGGGCAGCTCGCAGTTGTTCGGCCACGTGTTCGTGTGGACCAACGTGTGGCAGCAGATGGGCTGGGGCACCATCATCTACCTGGCGGCGCTGTCGGCGGTCGATCCCGAGTTGCACGAGTCGGCCACCGTGGACGGCGCCTCCATCTGGCAGCGGATGCGCCATATCGACATACCCGGCATCCTGCCCACGGTGATCATCCTGCTGATCCTGCGCGCCGGCATGATCCTGCAGGTCGGCTTCGAGAAGGTGTTCCTGCTGCAGAACAACCTCAACATCGAGGCGTCGGAGGTGATCCAGACATACGTCTACAAGATCGGAATCGCCAGCCGCAACCCGAACTTCCACTACGCCACGGCGATCGGGCTGTTCCAGAACGTGGTGATGTTCCTGATGCTGATCGCGGTGAACCGGATCGCCCGGCGGGTGTCCGATACCTCGCTCTGGTAGGCTGCACGTGCTGAAGGCACTCACCGGTGCGGGCGGCATCCGCTACTCGAAGGAAGACCGGCTGTTCTACGTGCTCGACTTCATCGTGCTCACCATCGTGTTCGTGCTGGTCATCTATCCGCTCATCTACATCCTGAGCTCGAGCTTCTCGGACAAGCTCGCGGTCATGGCGGGCCGCGTGATCCTGTGGCCGATCAATCCCTCGCTGGAAGGGTACATGGCGGTGTTCGAGTTCGGCGAAGTGTGGGTCGGCTACTACAACACGATCATTTACACGGTGTTCGGAACGGCGCTGAACGTATTCATGACGATGATCATCGCCTATCCGCTGTCGCGCCGCGACTTCGTGGGCCGCAACCTGATCATGTTCGCCTTTACCTTCACGCTGTTCTTCCACGGCGGCCTCATCCCTACCTACCTGCTGATCCGCAGCCTGGGCCTGATCGACACGCGCGCGGTGATGATCATCCCGTGGGCGATCGCGGTCTACAACGTCATCATCACGCGCACCTTCCTGCAGTCCTCCATCCCCACGGAGCTGTACGAGGCGGCGCGCGTGGACGGCGCGTCCAACATCCGCATGCTGATGATGATCGTGCTGCCGCTGTCGGGGCCGATCATCGCCGTCATCTCGCTGTTCTACGCGGTCGGGCACTGGAACCAGTTCTTCAACGCGCTGATCTACCTGCGGCGCAGCGAGCTCAAGCCGCTGCAACTGGTGCTGCGCGACATCCTGGTGCTCAACTCGCCGGCCGCGCTGAGCGATCTGATGGCGTCGGCCACCCCCGAGGAGCTGGAGGCGCTGCAGCAGCGCGCGTTTCTGCAGAGCCTGATTCAGTTTGCCCTGATCATCATCGCCACGGCGCCGGTCCTTGCCGCCTATCCGTTCGTTCAGAAGCACTTCGTACGCGGGGTGATGATCGGCGCTATCAAGGGATAGGAGTCGAATCGTGCTGCGCCCGGCGGCGCGCCTATCCGTTCGTTCAGAAGCACTTCGTACGCGGGGTGATGATCGGTGCCATCAAGGGATAGGAGTCGAATCGTGCTATGCCCGGCGGCGCGCCTATCCGTTCGTTCAGAAGCACTTCGTGCGCGGGGTGATGATCGGTGCCATCAAGGGCCAGGCGCGATTGGCGCGACGGCGCCGGCCGCATTGACACGCGGGTGCCCGGCAGCCGACATTGGGGGCCGAACATATTTACAACCGGTGCTCACGGCACCCAAAGGAGACTTTGCATGAAGAGAGTCATTCTCGTGTTGGCGCTGGCGGCGCTGGCGGTATTCGCCTTTGCGGGCGGCGACGGCGAAGGCGCGGCCGGGGAGGGTCCGGCGCTCAATCCGCCCGGCACCTATCCGGTCGTGAACGAGCCCTACTCGTTCACCGCGGTGGCCTACTACAGCTCCAGCACCTCGACCGGCAACCCGGACGACGTGTGGTTCGCCGACTACATCGCCGACCTTACGGGCATCCGCGTGGACTTCCTCGAGATGATCGAGGCCAACAACGCGCAGGAGCGGTTCAACCTGATCCTCGCCTCCGGCGATCTGCCCGAGCTGCTCATTCCGCACGGCACGCTCACCGCGCAGCAGGTGTTCACGCATGGCCGCAACGGCACCTTCCTGGCGCTCAACGACCTGATCGACGCGCGCATGC
Source organism: Spirochaetaceae bacterium (assembly GCA_028821475.1). Lineage (GTDB taxonomy): Bacteria > Spirochaetota > Spirochaetia > SZUA-6 > Bin103 > Bin103. The sequence goes on along the minus strand of JAPPGB010000106.1, from coordinate 78,721 downwards.
CGGAGTACAAGCAGCGGCTGGAGGAAGAGCCGGAAGTCGCCGACCGCCTCACCATGCCGGACGGCAACATCTACTCCACCGTCGACCTCGAAGCCAACTGCTTCCACTGCCAGTACTCGGTGAAGATGTGGCTGTACAAGCCATGGGTGGACAAGCTCGGCCTGGACTGGCCGGAAACCACCGAGGACTTCTACAACGTGCTCAAGGCGTTCAAGGAGCAGGATCCCAACGGCAACGGCAAGGCGGACGAGGTGCCGCTGATCGGCGCCACCACGAGCTGGCGGACCGATCCGTTCGGCTTCCTGATGAACTCGTTCGTCTACACGGTGATGCCGCAGCACCTGAACAACTACGGCTCGTTCCTGGAGCGCGACGGTGACAAGGTGCGCTTCGTGGCCGACACGCCGGAGTGGCGCGAGGGCTTGAAGTACATGCACCGCCTGGCGTCCGAGGGGCTGCTCGCCGAGGAGACGTTCGTGTGGCGGCGCGAGGAGACCCGCCAGTTGGTGGAGAATCCCGACGCCGAGATGGTGGGCGCGTATCCCTCCGGCTGGTTTGGCGTGTTGACCATCAACGGAGCCGGCACCGGCCGCTTTGCCGGTTTCAAGGCGGTGGCGCCGCTGACCGGCCCGGACGGCACCAAGCAGGCGTCGTTCTTTCCGTTCTCCATGCGCTACCAGGCGGAGATCACCAACCAGGCCCGCCATCCGCAGGTGATCGCCCAGTATCTCGACTACTTCCACCAGTCCGATCCGGAGGTTCAGCAGATCGTCGGCGGGCGCCGCGAGGGCATCGAATGGCGCTACCTCACCCCGGAGGAGTTGCAGATGGGGCTGGTCGGACGCGACGGCACTCCCGCCACCATGAAGAACCTGAAGGCGCTGCCGTTCGGTACGGAGCTGCATGAAACCGGTTGGCCGCGCACCGCCCCGGGGCGCTGGTCCCGCTACGCCTACTCGGCGCTCGATCCCGAGTGGGCGGACGACCCGTCGAAGCAGGAGTACCACCTGATGGTGTGGACCCGCGACCTGATGCAGCCCTACCGCGTCGAGAAGCACATGACTCCGGACCTGGTGTTCGAGGGCGCGGTCGAGGATGAGCTGGTCGACCTGCAGGAGCTGATCACCAGCGCTACCGGCCTGGTCATGCAGCGCTCCACCCAGTTCGTGCTCGGCGAGCTGGACATTCACTCCGACGCCGACTGGAACAACTACGTAGCGGAGCTGGAGCGCGCCGGCGCCAAGCGCTACGAAGAGATCTGGCAGGAGACCTTGCTGGCCAACATGTAGTGCGCCGACAGGCGTTTGGCTCGCAGGCGCTGACGGCCGGGACACGCCGACGCGCGCGTCCCGGCCTTTTTCGTGCCTGACGCCACAATCGGGAGTGACTACGCGCCGGGTGCCTCGGATCAGGCCCAGTCGGGGTGGCCTCCGGTCCAGCGCCCGAACGGAATGTCGGTCTGGCCGTCCCGGTTGACCCCGGCCATCAGCAGCCGGGTTTCTCCCCAACTGCGCCGCCAGCGGCCTGCGTCGCGCGTGCGGTTGTCAGTGTGCCGCGGAGCGCCGGCCGCGCTGCAGCGGGTCCTGGCGGTAGAACGCGGCGAGTTGCCGGTACACGCCGGGATACTGGCCGTGCAGTGCGTCCGGCTGCTCGAAGAACAGTTCGCTGGTGACGGCGAAGAACTCTGCCGGATTCTCGGCGGCATACAGGTCGACCGCGCCTTCGCGCCCGGCGCGCTCATCGGCGCAGATCCGCTCGTAGGCGCTGCCGAGGTCGCGGTGCCACGCATCCGGATCCATGTCGCGGTGCAGGGCCGGGCGGCCGTTCATGGCGCCGTCGAGCAGGTCGAGCTTGTGGGCCGCCTCGTGAATCACCACGTTGCAGCCGTGCCCCCAGCCGGATTCCTCGACATCCTCCCAGGACAGCACGACCGGGCCCTCGTCCCACGCTTCGCCGGCCAGCTCCTCCTCCCACTCGCGCACCACGCCGCTGTCGTCGGTCTCTTCCATCTCCGCGGCAAACGCTTGCGGCAGCAGCACCACGGTGCGCCAGCCGCGATACCATTCGAAGCCGAGCCCCAGGATCGGCAGGCACGCCTGCGCCGCCACGACCAGCCGGTAGAGCGCGTCGTCCTCCTCCAGTCCGCGTACCTCGAACCGCTTGCGGCGCAGAAACTGCTCCACCAGTTCCTTCAGCCGGGCATCTTCGTCCGTGCTGAGGCGGGCCAGGATCGGGTGCTGCTCGCGCACCCAGCGCCACTGCTCCGCCGACACCGCTCCGCGCCTCTGGCGGTCGCGGCGCCAGGGCCACGAGCGTCCGGGGTTGGTCTCCGCCACCAGCCGGCGCTAGCGCGATACGGTCGCCCGCGCAGGCGAGCAACGACTCGGCAGCCGCAGTCCAGACGGCCACCGGCACCGGCACGGCGCCGCCGATGCGGTCAGCATGGCCGCTCCTCCCCGAGATCCAGCCAGCGGAGCTCCTCCTCGGTCAACACGACGTCGAGCGCGCGCAGGCAGTCGCGCGTCTCACCGGGCAGGCGCGTGCCGGCTCGCCACCGCCGCAATCCGCCCGGTACGCGAGAACCGCATCCCGTTGCAGAACACGCGCGCGATGGTCCCCGCGCCAATCACTCCCCCGTTCAACATGCTCCCTCCTTGCCGCATCGGGCGATCAGCGTACCCGTCATGCCGACGCGACGCACGCCAAGGCTTCCACGCAGCACGCCGTGGTGAAGGCTTCGGAACCGAATCCGAGTTCCGTACCGGGCTGACCGAGCCAGGCGAGGCACTCCGGCCAGCCGCCGTCGGCGCGCTGCGCGTCCAGGAGCTGGCCGATCGCCGTGCGCACCACCTCCACCTGAGCATCGGCGCACAGGCGGTGCAACGCCGTCAGCGCCTGCGCCGTGCGCATGGTGTCCCCGAACCCTCGGTCCGGCCGCCGGCAGGACAGGATCCGGGTTGCCAGCACCGGCCGCAGCCCCGCGAACACCGGCGGAGCAAGGCTGCGCGCACGGGCCAGCGCCACGTACAGATCGATGGCGGCGGGGTAGTAGTGCAGCGAGAGGTCCTGTTGGCTGCCGTCCACGACCAGCGTCTTCAGCCAATGCTGCGCAGCGCGGGTCTCCGGGCGGTCGCCGAGATACGCCACGACGTTGGCATTTACCACGGAGTCGACCGGATTCAGGGCGTGGCTTACCCGCTGCGGCCCGGCCATCCAGGTTCGGAACCGGCCCGCGCGGTCGCGGAACGACAGCAGGAGCGCAACGTTGCGTGCCAGCAGGAGCCAGAGGTGGGGTCCGGCCGCCAGCGAACAGATCGCGGTGTCGTCGAGGTCGGGCGGGAGCCGGGGCCAGTAACGCCACACGCCGGGGTATCCGATGCAGGCGTGCAGGAACGTCCGGGTACGCCGCCGCAGCCGTTCGGCTACCGGGTGGTCACAGCCCCGGAGCGCCAGCAGTCCAAGTCCCGCGACGAACGGCGGATGCTCGGCGGACCCCGGACCAGTCAGCGTGCGGTTCCCGCACCGCCGCACCGGCCAGCCGCCGTTCGCATCCACCGCGTTCTCCAGGAAGCGCAGACCGCGGGCAATCGCCTCACGCGGCCCCGCCGCCACGGGCTCTCCCGCGCCCTTGTACGGATCCCCCGCGTCGCGGCGGCGCACGTTCAACCCCATTCGACGGCGAGGCGCCTCAGTCCGCGGAACGTGAACGCGCGGACGACATCCGGTACGCCGCCGTCCGCCAACTGCAGGTGCGGCAGGCGCCCGGTCAGCTCCTCCAGGACCACCTTCATGGCGATCCGGGAGAGCGGCGCCCCGAGGCAGAAGTGCGGGCCGTGCCCGAACGAGAGATGGTCGCGGACATTGCCGCGGTCGATGTCCAGTCGTTCGCCGCGCGGGAACACGGTCTCGTCGCGGTTGCCGGAGGCGCGCAGCAGCATGACCCTCGCTCCGGCGGGGATGTGCCGTCCGGCAATCTCGGCGTCGCGGGTCACGAGACGCGGAGACACCAGGGCGGAAGCGCCGAGACGCAGGATCTCCTCGACGGCGTTGGGGATCAGCCCCGGGTCGGCGCACAACCGTTCCCACGCCGGCCGCTCGTCGAGCAGCGCACGGATGCCGTTGGCCAGCGCGTGGCTCAGGTTGTCCGCGGCGGAACTCTGCAGCAGGAACGCGACGTTGTGGAGGTAGTTGTCCGTGAACAGGGAAGGGTCCGCGCGCCGGGCGCGGACCGCATGGCCGAGGTAGTTGTCGCCGGGACGCTCGATTGCCCTCCGCGCCAGCCTGCCGCTCAACGACCACAACCGGACCACCGAGTTCATCAGTGCAACCTGCGCGGCCTCGGTCCACGCCCCCCAGGTTTCGAGGCGGCGCAGTCCGCCCGGGAAGTCGGCCGGGTCGTAGTCGTCGTCGCCGCCGCCGAGCAGGCGCAGCATCACCCTGTTTGCGGCCGGCTGCAGAAGCCCGGCGAGCAGGTCCGCGCGCCCGTCACCGGCGAAACGGTCGATCTCGCGGGTCACGAGCGCGCGGATCGCCGGCTCCAGCGGGGCCACGCGGCGCGCGGACAGGCCCTCGCCGAAGAAACGCCGGTGGCCGCGGTGCGTCGGCGGATCCTCGTCGACCAGCGCGGGCTCCAGCCGCACTCCCGCCGATTCGCACGTCTCCCTCGCCTGCGGGCACAGCGACGCCGTGGTCATGGGACCGCGCACGTTGGCGGACGAGAAGGTTGCCGGGTCGGTGAACACCGCACGGATGTCGCGGTAACGGGCAACCGCCCACCAGTCGACTTCCGCTACGTGCAGTACCGGCGCCTCGGCCCTCGCCCACGCGAAGAATCGGTAGGGGTCGGCAAGGTAGCCGGCCAGCGGCGATCCGCGCAGGTACCCGGCATGACCGGCGACCATCTGCTCGAACCGCGTCGTTCCGTGCTCCGACATCCGCTACCGGTGAGCGGTCCCGTTGCCGCCGGAGCTGCGGGTCCACTCCACCGTGAGGTGCTTCAGCCCGCGGAACGTGAACGTCCGGAAGACCTCGGGAGCACCGCCGTCCGCCAACCGCAGGCGGGGCAGGCGGCGGGTCAGCTCCTCCAGGATGATCTTCATCTCCAGCCGGGCCAGCGGCGCTCCGAGGCAGAAGTGCGCACCGTGCCCGAACGAAAGATGATCGCGGGCGTTGTCGCGGTCGATGTCCAGCCGTTCGCCGTCCGGAAACACGGTTTCGTCGCGATTGCCCGAAGCAAGCAGCAGCAGGATTCTCGCTCCGGCGGGAAGGTGCCGCCCACCCACCTCCGTGTCGCGGGTCGCCAGGCGCGGGAACGCCAGCAGCGGCGTGCCGAAGCGCAGGATCTCTTCGACCGCGCCGGGGATGAGCCCGGGGTCGGCGCACAGGCGTTGCCAGGGCGTCCGGTCGTCGAGCATGGTCCTGATGCCGTTGGCAAGCGCATGGCTCTGATTGTCGGCGCCGGCGGTCTGCAGCAGGAACGCGACGTTGTGGAGATAATTGTCCGTGAACAGCGCCGGCTGTGCACGCCGGGCGCGCACCGCGTCGCCGAGGTAGCTGTCGCCGGGGTGCGAGATCGCACGTCTCACCAGCCTGCCGCTGACGGACCACAACCGGGCCACCATGTGCATGTGGGAGACCTGCGCCGCCTCCGTCGGTGTCCCCCAGGTTTCAACGCGGCGCATCCCGCCGGGCCAGTCGGCAAGGTCGAAGTGGTCGTCTTCCCCGCCGAGCAGGTGGAACGTGATCCGGCTCGCGGCGGGCTGCAGGAGCCCGGCGAGCAGGTCCGCGCGCCCGTCATCGACGAAGCGGTCGATCTGGCTGTTGACGATGGCGCGGATCATCGGCTCGAGCCGGGCCACGCGGCGTGCGGACAGCCCCTCGCCGAACAAGCGCCGGTGGCGCCGGTGCGTCGCCGGCTCCTCGTCCGCGAGCGTGGGCTCCAGCCGCACGCCGGCCGACTCGCGGATCTCCGTCGCCCGCGGGCACAGCGGGGTGATGGGCTCGCGGACAATGGATGACGAAAAGGTTACCGGATCCCTGAACACCGAGCGGATGTCGTGGTAACGGGCCACCGCCCACCAGTCGACTTCCGGAAGGTGCAGCACCGGCGCCTCTGCCCTGGCCCATGCGAAGAACCGGAACGGGTCGGCAAAGTAGCCGGCCAGCGGCGAATCGCGCATCCGCGTGGCATGGGCCGCGATCAACTCCTCGAACCACGTTTCGCCGCGTGCCGTCACTGCGTTCCTCCGCTGAACGTTCGCCGCGCAACGTAGCACCGGGAACGCTGCGCATCAACCGCGTCCACCCCGGCCTCCCCGGGCACCGCCGCCCGCCAGCGATTCCCACCGCTTCCCACGCCGCGTGCGACCGGCGGCATGGGCTACCTGCCGAACCACGACCTGATGGTCTCGAACGTGCGATAGCCGGCGGCCGGGTACGCCTTGGCTTCAACCCCGGCCCCGGCTCCCCGGTGGCCCGCGTCGAACGAAACCTTGACGTGATGGAGGCCGGTGAATACCCCGAACGCGTCCCGCCCTCGGAACACGAGTTCCCGCCCGGGCCAGGCAGCCAGCGCGTCCATCTTGTCCGGCAGGCACAGTCCCGCTTCACAGAGCCGGGCGAGGAAGGGACGCCAGCCGGCGACGCCGGCATGATGCAGCCTGCCCGGCTCGTCCTGGAACAGTTCGAGTCCGACGCGCGGCGCGACGCCGGCCGCGGTCACGCCGACCGCGAGCCGGAGCGTGCGGAACGATCCCTCGAACGCGGTCAGGAAAGCCGCGATCTCGCCGGCCGGTCCGCTCCATCGCAGCCGTTCCAGCAGCGGCAGCGCATACGCGGGTTCCAGGGTCCGGCTGACGACCTTGAACGCCCGGCGCACGCGCCCCGGCATGATCCCGACGCAATCGACCATGCCGCCGCCAGCCGCCAGCGCGTCGAACGTCCGCTCCAGCGCTCCACGCTCCCCGCCGGTCAAGCGCCAGCCGGCGGCGCCCGCGATCCACTCCCCCACGGTCTGCCCCGCGGGAAATCCGGCAGCGCCGGGGTCCGCCGCGTCGGATCGTATTCGCACGAACCGTCCGGGAGGACCCCCGGGCGAGCCGGAAGTGACGTCGATCTCGACGCCCATGTCTTCGGCCCACGGCGCGCTCTCGTCGATCGCGGCAAGGTGATCGCCGAATCCTGCCGCGGCCGAACCGGGCGCCTCCTGCTCCCCCCGCCGCACGTAGTGCGCTGCGAGCCGGCTCCCGCGCCGCACTGCCACGTAGAGGTCCGTCCCGGCAGCGCGGTCGCCGAGCCGCAACTCGAAGCCGAAGCCGGTGCCCGGGTCGACCGGCAGCCCACGGACCGCCTCGCGCAGGCAGAGCCAGCCGGCGCGGTCGATCAGCACCGGAGAAACGACCCGCGAGAGGGCGTCGAGGATCGCGCCGAACGCGGCAGCGGCATCTTCGGACGACAGCACCATCTCCGCGCCACCGTCCCGCTCAAGAGCGCAGCGTGTCAACCGCCGTCCACCGGAGGTCCGCGGCGAAGATCACGAAAAATCCCCCATGATCCCCGAAACTTTACACTTGCACACGTTGTGTTATGATACTATGACTCCAGTTGTCCGTGGTCCGAAGGTTCAAGTGCGACCCCATCGCCGGGAATCAAACACGTCGTGACAACGGCAAGGAGATTTCGATGAGTACAGTCGAAACGACCAGCGGCGCGATGACCGCAACCGAGCTCCGCGACCAACTGTTCGCGAAGGCGGCCGATGACGACGAGTTCCGCTCGCGGTTGCTGGCGGATCCGAGGTCACTCCTCCATGACGACTACGGCATTGTCCTGCCGGAGAACCTGACGCTCCACGTCCACGAGGAAGACGCGACGACCGCTCACTTGGTGCTGCCGCGTTCGAAGAAGCTCACCGAGGAGGAACTCGCGTCCACCGCCGGTAGTGGGTACTACTGATCGCGCTATCGAGACGCGTCGGGTGGTGCCCGGATCCCTGTTTCTGAAGTGACTCGAACCCGGCTCACTGCCGCCTGGAGCGAGTCGCCACAGGGCGTGGATGCGGGCAGTTTCGGCTCCGTCCTGCGCCTGGCGAGTTCCACGCTGCCCGCGGCCCTGGTCGACGGTCGTGGTTGGGAGTCGTTGGCGGTACGCGCCGGAGAGCTGCCCGCGGCGGCCGCCGACGCCATGTTCGGGTTCGAGTGCCGGCTCGACCGGCGCGCAGCCGCGGCCGATCTGCTGCTGTCGGTCCCGCCCGCCGGGCGCTTCGCCGCGGCCCTTATCCGGGACCGCGCCGCGGCCGGCCCCGGATCGGCATCGCTCGCGCGTTTGCTGTCCGAACTGCGGCGGCCGCGGTCGCCGTTGGCGGCGGTCGTGGACCTTGTGGCGCTCGAATATGATGTCGTCGGCGTGGAAGACGCTCCGGTGCCGGGCGTTTTCTTGCGCAGCGCGGTGACGAGCGGGTACGCCGACGCGCGCTTGCTGACCGCCGCGATCGCCCTGGGCGCGGGTTGGAACGAGGAACCGTGTGAACAGGACGCGGTCGCTCGCGTGCTCGCCGCGCTACCGCCCGGCGCCGCGGTACGCTGGGCGGGGGCGTTTCCGGATCGCAAGGAGCGCGCCGTGCGGCTGCTGATTCGCGCCTTGGGTGACCGTGCGGCGGCGTTCCTTGCCCGGATCGGTTGGACCGGCGATACCGCGGCCGTCGGCAGGATACCGGCTCGGATGCGCGCCGTCGGAGTGGACAACTGCGTGCTCGCCCTCGACGTGGCGGCGGGACGCGTTGCGCCGCGGCTCGGCCTCGAACTGTCCCGACGGGGGCGCACTGGCGCGAGTTGGCGGCAGGCGCTCGCGTTGATGGCGCGCAAGCGGTGGTGCCTGCCCGAGAGAGCGAACGCACTCGGGCTCGCCACCCGCAGCGAGCGGTTCTTCTCACCCTCCGGCGTCTCCGAACTGCATTGCGGGCTGCACCACGTCAAGCTGGCCGTCGCGGGTGACGGACGCGGCGGTACTTCCGGTGGCGGTGCGGCGGGAGCGAAGGGCTATGTCGCCTGCGTGCTTCGCCCGCTGTCGTGATCGGGGAGGCGTCTCGTGACCGGCCTCGGCGGCAGTCAGTTTCGAGAGCGCGCCATTGTCCGCAATGCACAGGCGGAGCCGCTGGACGACCGCGCTCAGGTGACCGCGCCTCGCGAATGGGTGGTGCTTGCGTGCCTGGGGCTGGCCCTTGCCGCGCTCGTCGCCTGGGGCGTCTTCGGCAGCGTGGAACGCACGCTGCTCGCGGATGGCGTGCTGGTCCTGTCCGGCGACCGGCGCACGCTCCTGTCGGGCGCCGCGGGAGCGGTGACCGACATTCTGACGCCGGCGGGACGGCGGGTGGCCCGTGGCGAGGTGATTGTCCGGATCGCCGTTGCCCAACGCGGGGCGGCGCCGGCAGAAGCGACCATCGTCAGTCCCGGTAGCGGCGTGGTAGCCGCCGTGCTCGTGACACGCGGCCAGACGATTCCCGCCGGCGGACCGGTCGCCGACGTCGTATATGGAGGCGCCCGCCGGATGGACGCGGTGGCGTTCGTCCCGCCGAGGGACGCGTGGCTGCTCGCCGCCGGCATGAGCGCGCGGGTGGCGGTCGAGTCGCCCGAGGGGGTCCGCGTGCTGCAGGCAAGGCTCACCACGATCGCGCCGCGCGCCGCGAGTCCTCCGGGCTGGCTGACGCGAGTGCTTCCGGACGCCCCCATGCCGGGACGGGGTCATCTCCTCCGGATCGCGATTGCGAACACGCCGGGGTCCGTGCCCCCGGACGGTGCGCTGCGACGCCTCGACGACGGCACGCCGTGCCGGATCGAGGTCGTGGTCGAACGCACGTCTCCGTTCCGTCTCCTGATCCGCAGGTAGGGGACGATGCCGACGTTTACCCGCCGCGCACGCACGCCGCTCATGTTTCAGATGGAGGCGACCGAGTGCGGCGCCGCGTGCCTGGCCGCCGTGCTCCGCCACTTTGGACACTGGGTGTCGCTCGAGGAGATGCGCGAGGCGTGCGACGTGGGCCGCGACGGCTGCTCAGCCGCCGACATCGTACGCGCGGCGCGCCAGTATGGGCTGCAGGCGACCGGCTGGAGGCAGGACATGGAGGATCTTCCCGGGCTGTCGCTGCCGGCCATCCTGTTCTGGGAGTTCCGGCACTTCGTCGTGCTGGAGGGGATCGGGAAGCGAGGCTACCATCTCAACGATCCGAGCCGCGGCCGGCGCGTGGTGGACCGGGACGGGTTCGACCGCGCGTTCACCGGGGTGGCCCTGGAACTGGGGCCGGGCGAGTCGTTCCACCGCACCGGGAGGCCGCCGGGCGTACTGCGCCGACTGTGGCCCTGGGTGAGCGGATTCCGGCGGTCGCTCCTGTTCGCGATCCTTGCCGGGCTGCTGCTCGCCGCGCCGGGGGTGGCGGCACCGATCCTGCTGGGCCTGTTCGTCGACGACGTTCTCGCGGGTGCACAGAGCGGCTGGAGCGGTGTCCTGGTGGGTGCCATGGCCGCCGCCGCCGCGGTCGCCTACCTGCTCACGTGGCTGCGCGTGCGGGCGCTGCGGCGGCTGTCGGTCGCGGTCGCGGTTCGGCAGGCGGATCGCTTCGTGGGCCGTCTGCTGGGCCGGTCGGCGCGCTTCTTCGCGCGCCGCATGGCCGGAGACCTGCTGTCGCGGATGCACTCCATCGAGCGGGTCGTCACCGTCGGCGTGCGGCAGTCGGTGGGCGTGACCGTCGAGCTGGCGATGAGCCTGGCGTTCCTGTCGCTGATGTTCGTGTACGATGCGACCCTCGCGGCCGTGGTGGTGCTGATCGCGGTGTCGTGCGCGATTGCCGCACGGCTCGCAAGCCGCTGGCGGACCGACGACAGCCATGCCTTGCGCCGCGAGCATGGCCTGTGGACGGGCGTCGGTCTCGGCGGATTGCGCATCATCGAGACCATTCGGGCGACCGCGTCCGAGGATGGCTTCTACGCCCGCTGGGGCGGACACCAGGCGCGCGAGCTGAACGCCCGCCAGCGATTCGAGGAGCTCGGTCACGTCACCGAGGCGGTGCCGGTCCTGTTTACCGCACTCGGCGGGGCCGCGGTGCTGGCGATCGGCGGATGGTACGCGTCGTCGTCGGCGATGCCGCTCGGCAGCTTGATCGCGTTCTACGTGCTGGCCTGGAACTTCCTGCAGCCGGTCGGGCGGTTCGTGCAGTTTGCCGAGCTGGTCCGCACGCTGGACGCGGAGTTGGCACGGCTGGAGGAGGTGCTCGACCCGCGCAACGCGGACTTCGTCGCCCCGGACGCGCGGAGCGCCCCGCCGGACGCGGGGAGCGAGGCCGAACCGCCCGCCGCGCCGGGTGTCGCGAGCGTCGGCGGGCGGCTCCGGCTGCGCGGCCGGGTCGAGATGCGCGACGTTACGTTCGGGTTTCAGCGCTATCGGCCACCGCTGATCGACCGATTCAACCTCACGATCGAGCCCGGCCAGTGCGTCGCCATCGTCGGACCCAGCGGATCGGGCAAGTCGACCCTGTCGCTGCTGGCGGCGGGGATCTACCGGCCCTGGTCGGGTGAGATACTGTTCGACGGCATGAGCCGCGCCGAGATCCCGCGCGCGGTGCTCAACGACTCGATCGCGGTCGTGACCCAGGACACGGCGCTGATCGCGGGCTCGGTGCGCGACAATCTCACGCTGTGGGACCCGAACGTTCCTGACCCGCAGGTGATCGGCGCGGCCCGCGATGCGGCGATCCATGACGAGATCATCGCCCGATCCGGTGGCTACGACGCCGAGGTCGAGGAACGCGGACGCAACTTCAGCGGCGGCCAGCGCCAGCGGCTGGAGATCGCCCGCGCGCTGGTCACCGGCCCCTCGCTGCTGATTCTCGACGAGGCCACGGCGGCGCTCGACGCGGTCACCGAGATGCGGATCGACGACGCACTGCGCCGCCGCGGCTGCTCGTGCCTGATCGTCGCCCACCGCCTGAGCACAATCCGCGACTGTGACCGCATCATCGTGCTCGACGGCGGGCGGGCGGTGCAGGAAGGCGTCCATGACGATCTTATCGCCGCCGAGGGCGGTCTCTACCGGGAACTCGTCCATGCATCCTGAGCACGGAGGCACTCTCGAAGAGCACGGTTCAGGGGCCGCCGACCAACGGCCCGGGCGTCTCGCCGTGATCACCGGTGTCCGGGGTGAGCGCGTGGTGAGCGCGGCGAACCGCCCGGTGAGGCTCGATGACCCCGCGCGCGTGTGGCTGGTCGAGCGCGGCGCACTCGACGTCTTCCTGGTCCGCGTCCGCGACGGCACGGCGGAGGCGCCGTTTCACCATGTGCTGCGGCTGGAGACGGGCCGGCTGGCGTTCGGCGCCGCCGGCACTGAGGGGTTGAGGGTGGTGGCCAAGGGGTTGCCGGGCACCATCCTGCGCCGCATGTCCGCCGCCGACCTCACCCGCGGCCCGGGCGACGGCGCCGATACGATGCGCCGTGCGCTCGCCGCGCACGCCGACCACTGGATCAGCGGTTTCGTGTCCGCGATCGCCGCCCAGGTAGAGCCTCGACCGCGCCCGGAGGTACTGCTCGCCGAAGGCGTCAGGAGCGGGGTCAGCGGCGTGGTGGCGAGCGCCGCAGGCGTAGTGTGGGTGCAGGGCGGAGCGGCGCTGCTGTTCGGCACCGAGGATCCACGGGAGGGGGAACTCGTGCCGCTGGCGCCGGGCGGCTGGGCCACGCTTCATGAACCGGCCCGGATCGCGGTTCGCCCTTCACACGCACTCGGCAGCGAGACGCTGTTGTCCCGCGCCCTGCCGGGGTTCCACCGCCTGGCGTTCGCCGCGGAGCTGTTCAACCGGCAGTTGGCACTGGTCGACCAGGCCAACCTGCAGGTCGCGCGCTCGGCGTGGCGCCGCCGCGACGAGGACGAGGCGCGCGGACGGCTGTACCGCCTCCTGGCTCCGGCCGCGCCGGCCGCATCGAGCGGCGCGGCACTGATGGCGGCGCTGCGCGCGGTCGGACGTCATGAGCGCATCGCCATCCGGGAGCCGGCCGGGCTCTCCGGGGAGCCGCCGACGCTCGCCGCCGTCCTGCGCGCGTCGGGAGTGCGGGCCAGGCGGGTGCGCCTCTCCCCGGGGGAGCAATGGTGGCGCGGCGACAGCGGCGCGATCGTGGCCTTTCGGCGTGAGGGCGGCGCGCCCGTCGCCCTGCTGCCGGGGGCGACCGGGCGCTATCGGCTGTACGATCCGCGGGCCGGCGGCTCCTCGCCGATCCGGCGGTCGGACGCCTCCGAGCTGGCAGACCACGGCTACGTCCTGTACCCGCGGCTGCCCGATAGCGTACCCGTCGGCCTGCGCACGCTGTTGGCGACCGCCGCCGGCAAGTGCGGGGCCGACCTCGCCCGCGTGGTCGCGGCCGCGTGCATGGCCGCCGTGCTGGCGCTGGCGCCGGCCGCCGGCATCGGCGTGCTGGTGGACCGCGTCATCCCGTCAAGCGACCACCGCGCCCTGCTGCAGCTTGCGGCGTTGCTGGTGCTGCTCGCGGCGGCCGGGGCGCTGGCGCACGTGCTGCGCGGCACGGCGGTCATGCGTATCGAGGCCCGGTTCGCCGCCCGCGCCAGCGCAGCGCTCTGGGATCGCCTGTTGCGGCTGCCGATCCGGTTTCACCGTCAGTACAGTTCGGGCGAGCTGTCGACGCGGGCCCTGGCGTTCCAGACCGTGCGCGACCGGCTGTCCGGAGCGGCGGGGGCCGCGCTGCTGTCCGCCCTGTTTCTGGTGCCGTCGATCTGTCTCGTACTCGTGTACGACGCGGTGCTCGGCTCGGTGAGCCTGGGCATCGGGATCGTCGCCCTGGCCGTGACCGTCGCCCTCGGGGCGGCGCAGCTCGCGCCCCAGCGCCGGCGATTTCGCGAGGAACGCTTGCTCGCCGGCCGCATGTCGCAGTTCATCGACTGCATCCGCAAGCTGCAGGCCGCCGGCGCCGAGCAATCGGCGCGCGCGTCATGGGCGCGGCGCTACCGCGAACAGAAACTGGCGGAGATGCGCGTCGGCGTGCTGGACGAGCACCTGAGGGCGTTCAGCGCCGCGGTGCCCCTGGTCGCGGCCGCGGCCCTGTTCGCGGTGTCCGCGGCGCGGCCGGACGGCGCCCTGGGGGTCGGCGAATTTCTGGTCGTATACGTCGGTTCGATGATCTTCTACGCCGCCATCATCGCGCTCGGCGGCGCGTTCGAAGCGGTTGCGTCGGTCGTTCCCGCCTGCGAGCAGATTCTGCCCGTTCTCGCCGCCACCCCCGAGGGCGGAAGCGGGCAGGGTGCGCCGGTCGAGCTCGGGGGCGGACTGCGCTTCGACTCGGTCAGCTTTCGCTATGGCGGCGCCGGCCCACCGGTTTTGGATCGCGTCACCTGGTACGCCGAGCCGGGCGAGTTCGTCGCCATCGTCGGCGAGTCCGGAGCCGGCAAGAGCACGCTGGTCCGCGTCGCGCTCGGGCTCGAAACGCCGACCGGCGGCGCCGTGTACTACGACGATCGCGACCTTGCTCATCTCGACCGGGCCTCGGTGCGCCGGCAGGTCGGGGTAGTCCTCCAGGATGGCGGCAGTCACAGCGGCACGGTCCTCGACAACATCATCGGGCTGGACCAGACCCTGAACGTGGACGATGCCTGGCGCGCCGCACGCCTGGCGGCGGTGGACCGGGACATCGCCGCGATGCCGATGCAGATGCATACGGGCATGGGCGAGCGCGCGGCCGTCGTGTCCGGCGGGCAGAGCCAGCGCATCCGCATCGCCGCCGCGCTGGTGAGCAACCCGCGCATCGTGTTTCTCGACGAGGCCACCAACTGGCTGGATCGCACCAACCAGGCGGCGGTGATGGAGGGAATCCGCACGTCCACCGCCACGCGCGTCGTCATCGCCCACCGCATGTCGACGATCCGCGCAGCACACCGCATCTACGTGCTCGAAGCCGGGAGGGTCGTGCAGGTCGGCCGGTTCGACGAACTTGCGGGCACCGACGGACCGTTTCGCGACCTGGTCCGCCGGCAGATGTCGTGACGCCGCCGCCGGTCAGCCCTTCAGGGAGCCGACCATGAGTGGAACAGGATGAAGTAGGCGACGGCGGGCGCCGCCAGGAGCCACAACTGGTGCTCGCGCCGGAGTGCCTTGGCGAGTCTGGTGAAACGGCTGGCCGGTGCGAGGCGAAGGTCGCCGCGCGCGGCCCCGCCGGCCTGCGGAGTCGCGCCCGTCAGCGGCCCATCCAGCGCAGCTTGCCGGGCTCGAACACGCGCCCCGGCTCGCCGTAGTCGTTGCCGGCCAGGTCCTTGCCGCGCAGCAGGTACACGGTGTGCCGGCCCTTCTGCCGCTCCGGGTTGAACTTCACGTCGGTGGTCATGTAGCGCATGGTGTAGCCGCAACGGCGGCGGCCGCTGGTGTTGGGGCTGGAGCTGTGCATCAGCTTGGCGTGGTGCACGTGACACTCGCCCGCGCGGATCGCCAGGTCCACCGCCTTGCTCTCGTCGATCTGGTCGGGGCGGATGCGGGTGCGGAACACGTGCTGCGAGTGGTCCACCTCCTCGTACTCCGAGAAGCCGTCGTGGTGGGTGCCGGGAATCACCCGCATGCAGCCGTTGTCGGGCTGCGAGTCGTCGATCGCCAGCCACACGGTGACCACCTGGTACTTGCTCAGCGATACGTTCCAGTAGGCGGAGTCCTCGTGCCACGGCACCGCCAGCCCCCGCTTCGGCAGCTTGCACAGGAAGTGGCTCGCCCACAGGGCGATGTTGGGTCCGATCAGGCGCTCCACGAAATCGAGCACCTCGTCCGCGGCCAGCCACTCGAACAGCTCGGGAAACGCGAAATGCGGGACGTCCATCCCCTCCGGGCGCGCGTCCGCCGGCAACTGCTCGAGCATGCCGTCGAAGAAGCTCTGCAGGCGGCGGAATCTCTGTTCAGGGAAGAGCTGGTGATGGTAGACCAGGTAGCCATGCTCGGCAAAGAACCCGACATCGGTGTCGGTCAAGTGTAACGGGTGGCGATCCAACTTCGGTTCCCTCCTAGCTAGGTGCTCGTACACGCTCGCAGTCGATTCAGAAGAGCCTCGTTGCGGCTCTCGGTTCCGGTGTTCACAATCTGTTCGGCCAACAGCAGCTCATGGTCCTTGGACTCGTGTCTCACGTCGTGGTAACCGTTCAGAGGGGTCCGGTAGACTTCCAGGTCGCCCGCCGAGACGGTGCTGGTCGTATCCACGAACAGGATGTACTTGTACTCCCCATTCGAGAAATAGTACCCGTGATCTCCGAGTGTGCCCTCCATGTTGTAGGTGCCCTTGTCGATGACCATGTCCGGCTCGCTGTCGTGGAACCTGGCGACGTTCCATGCCGCGTAGCGATAACCGCCGTCGACGCGATCTACCCGTACCCGATAGCTGCACGTCTCCCATTCCAGGATCGGCAACTGGTAGTCCCGCAGGCTCTCGTGCAACCCAAGTCGTTCCAGGTCAATCAACCGGTAGCGCTCGCGCTCTTCGACTGCCGACTCGTAGTTGACACGTCTGATCGTACCATCGTCGTAGAACCAGACAAGTCCATTGTGCAACTGAAGACCACGCCATCCCATCCGGCCACACTCACCGTTGCCCGACGAGGCGATGATCCGCACAAACTCGTCATCGAAGACCTCGTCGTAGCGGTCGATGAACTCGCCTCGGGAGATGCTTGGAAGCGGGTACCTCCGTGGCAACGGAAAACGGATCAGGTCCGCCAATCGATGCCGGTCTCCATCGCGCAGCAACGAAATAAAGCGATTGACTACCAACACGTCACCTTCCTCTTGCTGCGCACAAGAAAGTACCTGCGCGGCAACCGGCAACGTGCCGAGCAACAGGAGCGGACCGACGAGCACTACGCCTCGCAACGGTCCGCCGGGCAGCCCACTGCCAGGTTCTCCTCTAGTCGCTCAGGTGGCGGTCGTACACCTTCTGGTAGATCTCCAACAGGGATCCTTGCGTCGTTCATGGCAGCAGGGCGCTCAGGGCAGCGCCGGCGGCGCGTTCGCGCTCCATCTTGGCGGCGGCCGCGTGCGCCAGGCCGCGGGCGAGCTCCTCCTGGTCCTGGTCCGCGTTGCGCTTCACCTTGTCGACCCAGTCCGGCCTGATGGCGCCCACGCCGCCGAAGGCGCCGGCGATCGCGCCGCCCATGGCGGCCATGGTGTCGGTGTCGCCGCCGAGGTTGGCGGCGAAGGTCACGCTGCGTTCCACGTCGCCGCCGGACAGCGAGAACAGCGCGAGGGTCAGCGGCACGGTCTCCAGGGAGTTGGCCTTGCGCGGCTGGAAGAAACGCTCCTTGTGCTCGTGCACGTGGGCCCGGAAGGCGGCGTAGTCGCGGTCGCGGGCGGCGTCGAGCGCCTGCTGCACGCCGGCCAGCATGCGGGCGCCGCTGGTGGCGGGGACGTTCGCCACCGCCTCCTGCAGGATCGACTCCACGCTGGCGTCCGCGCGGCAGGCGGCCGCCACCGCCGCGGCAACGATGGCCGCCCCGTCCTGGCAGAAGCCGGCGTCCTGGACGTTGATCAGCGAGGCGAGGTGGGTGGCCTGCGCCGCCGCCTGTGCCGGGTTGCAGGCGTTCACCAGCCCCGCCGGCGCCATGCACATGGCGGAGCTGGAGCAGGGGATGTTGCCCAGCGCCGCCATTCTCGGTGCGCCCTGCACGCGCAGCCGGCGCGCCGTGTGCAGCACGGAGAGGAAGAACTTCTGCTGCTTGGGACCGAAGATATCGTCCCACGCCGCCATCCAGTCGTCCGCCCAGTCGTCGATGGTGGCATACCCGGAGGTGCGGATCAGCGTCCGGGCCAGGATGTCGCGCAGAACGGTGTCGTCGGTGCCGCCCGACTCGAAGTCGTCGAGCCAGCCGAGTTGCGCGTCGATCTCGTCCGCGCTCTTTCCCTCCGACGGCGCCCCGAGCGCGTCACCGATCACGCCGCCGACCAGCGCCCCCAGGCACTTGTCATAGAGAAGACTTCCTTCAATCTCTGCCATCGTTTCCTCCCGCCGGCGTCGGTTGGCCGCCCGCTCCGATGCGGGCTAGCAGTCCGCGGCGAAACACCGGTTGCATTGCATGTGGCGATGCATCGCGGCCGGCAGTGTTGCTCCTCGCACACCTCCGGCCGGTAACTCGTTCGCCCGGCCTTGCCGGCCGGGCGCCACACCGCTCTCGGTGCGCCGCCTCGTGCCGCCACGGACTGCCAGCCAGCTTAGCACGCGTGGCGCGCGGGCGGGTCAGCGGCGTCAGCGGCGTCAGCGGCGTCAGCGGCGTCCGACCACCCTGCTCAGGTCCAGGGTGCGCCGTCGGGCCTGCGCCTGTTCCGGTTCCAGGCGCGGGGCGTCGGCAAACCAGCGCTGGCGGCGCAGGTGGCCGACCGCGGCGGTCAACGCCGCCGGCGTCCCGATGCGGCACAGTTGCTCGCTGGCGTACGCGGCCACGTACGGATCGAGGTCGTTCAGCGCTGCCGCCAGTGCCGGTACCGCCGCGTCCTGCGGGCCGCCCAGCCGCGCCATGCCCTGGATGGCGAGCTGCCGGAGCTGGCTGTTGGACTCGCGCTGCAGCGCGCCGGCTAGCACCGCCAGCGCCCGTTCCCGCGGGTGGCCGACTAGGCTGACCGCGGACAGCAGGTGGCGGCGCACCTCCTCGTCCGAGTCGCCCAGTGCCTCCGCCAGTGCCTCCAGCGCGCCCGCCGCCCGCTGTCCCATCTCGCCCAATGCGTAGGCCGCATTGGCGCGCACGTGCGGATGCGGCCTGCGCAACGCGCGCGTCAGGGCGGGCACCGCCGGTGCGCCGATGGCGCCGAGGGCGTGGGCGGCGTGGCCGATGCCGTAGGGCGGGTAGGCGCGGTACAGCTCCTCGTAGCTGTCCAGCACCGCGATCAGCGGATCGACCGCTGCGCCGCCGACGGCGCCCAGAGCGTAGCACGCGTTGAGCTGCACGTACGGCGAGTCGTCCTCCAGGGCGGCGACCAGGTCCGCCACCGCCGGCGCCGCGCCGGCCCGCGCAAACCCCAGCGCATTGGCGGCCTGCAGGCGGTCGTCATCTCCACCGGACCGCAGCCGGCGCACCAGATCGGCGATCGGCTCCGGACGGCCCGCCGCGGCGGCGCCCGGCGCGCGCCGAAACAGGTCACCGGCGCCGGACATCCAGTTCCAGACGTAGGTCCAGGCGATTTCATTGTCGGCGCCGCGGTCGGTGGCGGACTCCCGGCGCCAGCAGGGGGCGTCGTTGGCCCAGCTCGGACGAACCGGCTGTTCGGTACGCATGAACACGAACTTGTGCCCGTAGCGCATCTGTTCGGCGATGTTGGTGAGCACCGAGTGGCCCAGGTCGAAGTGCATGATCGACACCGCGCCGAGGCCGCAAGCCAGCGAGGTCACCTCGCGCTGCACGTAGTTGGCCGGCAGCCGGTAGCCGCCGTCCGCGCCCCGGTCCACGGCCAGTGGCATCTCCAGGTTCAGCTCGGTGGTCAGGCGCGGCAGCAGGTGGGTGCCGGGGATCAGGGCGGTGGGTCCCTGGCGGTCCGGGCACTCCTGCGGGTAGTAGAACAGCAGTGCCCATTGCGGTACCCGGTGGCGCGGCTTGTGGCAGCCGGCCTGCCCGTCGCGGTGCGGCACCATCGTGATGCCGCGGCGGCCGTCCGGCAGCGGCGCCACCGGCGCGTTGAGGTGGCAGTGGCGGTGCGGCAGCATCACGTAATCGTGGCCGAGAATGCTGGTCAGCGCGCTAACCACCTCCGGCGCCTCCAGCACCTCCGTCAGCTCGCCGACCACCGGCAGGATGTTGTTCTGCGGATTGGCACCGCCGCCGTCCCGGCCGTCGCCCGACCTCAGTATCCGGTCGGTCTTCTCGAAGATCGTACCGTGCACCGACTCGTCCAGCTCGGTCTGCACCTGCACGTACCCATCGACAATGAATGCCCTGACCTGCTCGTCACTGAGCAGGTACCCCTCTCCCCGCATCGGTTGTCTCCTACGCTGCACAGTGTCCCACAACCCGCCCCGGTGTGCCGAGCCCGCGGCAGCTGGCCGGCGGCGTGCTCTGTTGCAGGGCTGCTCGGTGATGCATCAGCGCAACGCCGCTTGTCGAGAACTCGGTCGCGCCTCAGGAGATATCGACTTGGTGATGCGGCGTAGCCTCGACGGCGGGCGGAGCAGGGAGCCGACACGGGTGATCGTCGACACCGGCCCCGACACCGCGAGCCCGGCGCCGGCGCTGGTTGCGAAGCCAGAACCGCATTCGTGGTGTTGACAATCGCGGCTATTAGTCCGACGATAATGGGAGAATGGGGACGAGCAGAATGAAGACGGACCGTCAGAATGGAGACTCGCTCGCCGACGCTCTTTACGCCGCATACCTTACGGGCGAGACTGGTGTCACTATCGCCTCTCTACTGTTCCGCAGAGGTGTCATTACCGGTGTAGACGTCGGCGAAGGGATATACGACGGAGACTATCGTACTGCAGCCGACAGCGGGCACGTGGTCGGTACGCTAAGGATCACACTACCTGCCGGACTTTCGACCATCACTGGGGTCACGTCGGCTGAACGACCAGTGACGTATTCAGTACCGTTCGATCTTCCGCTTCCATTGGACGCAGCGTCATTCTATCGTATAGAGACGGGAATGGGACCGGTCAATGTGCGTTTCAAGAAACTGAGGGACGTGTAGCCCGTAACTATGGAGGTACTGGCGATCGTTGCAATAGTTGTGGGGCCGGTTTCGGCCGTGCTGATCACGCGCCATCTCGACTGGAGGAACGAGCTTCGACGAAGAAAGTACGACATACTCGTATCACTGATGCGTACCCGTGCGTCTCGGTTGTCCGCCGAACACGTAGGAGCTCTCAACATGATCCAGCTTGAGTTCCACAATCGCAAGAGAATCACAGAAGCATATAGCCAGTACATCAATCACTTGAGCCTGCCGCTGCCCCCTGTTCCTGAACAAGAGGCATTCTTTGAGCAACGACAAGACCGTTTTCTTCAACTGATTTCCGCAATTGCGGCCGATCTACGGTACAGGTTCGATCGACGGGATCTCGATCGATTTTCCTATTCCCCGCAAGCTTGGGATGACATCGAATCCGTTCAACGGCGCAACCTGGGTCTTCTGTCAGACGTGCTTAGTGGCAAGAGACCGTTGCACATAACAACGTCGTCGCTCTCTACAGATAGTCCGTTCCCGCCTCGTCCAGATTAGCATGGCCTACGGCGACCTGACGACAGCGCACCGCTGTGCTATGTTCCAGGGCTGATGTCCTCCCGTAGCTCAAGTAGCCCATACGCACGTAAAGGATGCAGGCGAGAATGTCCTCGTGTTCCAGCCACGGGTAACCTTGGAGCAGGTATCGTGATTATCGTCAGCCGCCAGCATACCCAAGACGCGTGCTCGACGGCTAGGCGGCGGCCGCGAATGATCGGTTGGCCCCCCGAAGATCCGAGGATCGACGCAGACCCTCCACAGCAGGTCTGATTCGGTTGAGTCAGCCACGGACAACGATTCTTGGCCCGGGCGGCGTGCCTGTCAATGCGGTCAATGACGTGCGAGGAACCGGATCATGGCGTAGTGGCCCGTTCCCGGTACTCCTGACTACGTGAGCAGAGTGCGGACTCTAAAAACCTGGGGTCAACCACCGCCCGAGACCTGTAGTCCCTCAAGGATGACTTCCAAGCGCGGCTCGAGTACTCTCTTGAGCTTCCGAAGCATGTCGTGCATCCAGGTTCTGGTTTCCATCAGCTTCTCCGGCTGATCATGTAATGCGCCTGCACTCCGCAGGTTGATGCTGGAGTAAGTGAATGGGCTGTGCCTGTACCAGCACCATTCCTCGCCGGGCCGGAGATCGATGCTGGACTCGATTCTTTCTTGGTCCTGTGCCAGCATGTCGAACACCTGCTTGTTCAGGTTGTTGTCGTGTGTCTGGATGTGCAGACCAACCCAGGCATGCTCGCGTTCTTCAAGCGTTGCTGCATACCCGATTCCTGGATCAATACGTGACGGGAAAACACGGCCGCTGGGACCATAATGGAACAATGCTTTTTCGGCAAAGCCGGAACCGTTCAGCCGTGTCACAAGTGGTTCGAAGAAGTCACCGTATTGCTTCTTTAGTGGCGGCGTATCGCCCTTTTTCTGTGTAATTGTCTTGTTCCAGTGAGTCGGTGTAACCACTGTTTCGAAGTGAGGTTTTGCCGGCGTTTTACCGATCCTCCGGAGCGTCACTCTGATGCCATAGAAACGGACATTGTTGTGTGTCCACTTGTTTAGGTTGTCCAGAGCCTGGGCGTGTTCGTAGCAAAACTCCGGTGCGACCCAGACGGCGATGAGCGCACCGAGATCGGCCGCGTACGTAAGCAGTTGGCCTAAGTGGCCGTGGTCGCTCAACTCCAGTTGGTTTTCGATGGTGACCTTCGCGCCGGAGTCGACCTCGGTGGCCAGAATGTCGCAGGAGAATTGCCCTACTTGCGCCTCCGTCTGGTCACACTTTAGCTCCATCCCCAAAATCTTGCCCAACGCACCCAGGTTTCTGGCGAGCCATGGTGTGAAATTCAGTGCCTCGTGCTTCCACTCCTTTCTGACGTCGAGGTAGACGATTTCTTGTTCTTGCGCTTGCATTTGCTTCTCCTATCTTCTGCCGATGTCTCCGTGCTTGATCACGAAGTCGCGCCGGTCACGGTACAGCAGCGCACGATTGAGCACGTAGTCGTCCGCGTCCAGGTCGATGTCCGGGCAGTCCGTCATTGTCCAATACTTGTGTTTGCCAAGAAACAGATAACTCCGTTTCTGGTGGAAAAACTGGCACTCTATACCCTCGCCCCGCGCGATGCGCTCGCAGAACGCTGCCAGCAGTGCCTCCTGTCGGTCGCGCTTGGCCATCACGTATTCATGGGGCCAGATATGCCGGTAGGTGACCGCCTCGTGCCAAGGGGCGCGGAGAATCAACTCGATGATTCCAGGCGAATCGCCATGGCTCGTGCTCCGTGCTCGGAGTGGTAACATGTCCCCTCGCAAGAACCGAGGCTACCGCCCGGTGCGGACGCGTTCGACCACCCGCGAGTCCGCGGCGAAGAACGCCGCGTGCACGATCGCACCGTCCAGGATCAGTGCTTGGCCTACCAGCCGCTTGTCGGCCATGCGGTGCTCGATGCCGAGCCCCACACCAGGCGCTTGCTGCCCCCGCGCCGCAGCGAAGCGCCGCGTGAGGTCCAGCACGCGCGTGGCGGATGGGCGGCCCTTCGGGACAGGAGACTCGAGCAAGTAGGAACGGACCAGCGCGGGCCAGTGCACGGCGAGGAGGTCCGGGGCGCCGAACAGGTCCATGGCCTGCACCCAGCTCCCGTGGGTGACGACGATGCCGCACTGGGCGGGTAGCGGCCCGCAGGCGGCGAGCTTCTCGACCGTGGCGGCGCGGGGAGCCTCGCGCCGCCGCGCCTGCGAACGCGCGTCGGCAGCGGCCGCCGTGGGCGACTCCACCTCGGTTCGTTCCAGCATCCGGTCGACTGCGTGCCAGACTGCCGCCTGATCTCCGTCGCGGGAGCCTCTCCGCCCCATCGACCTGCTCACCCCGGCATGCTGCGCGGCGCGTACCGTGGCCGCGGCGTACGCGTCGTCGCGCCGGTATTCCCGGCGCTCACCCCAGCGGCCGCGTTCCAGGCACGACACCGGGATGTCCAGTTCGGCTCGGGCCGGCACCAGGACGGTCGAATTCAGTGCCCGGTTCTGCTTGCCGCCGAGGAAATGTTCGCCCTCGACGACGAGCACCGGCCGGTCGCCCGGGTTGCGCACGCGCAGGGCGCCTACCGACGCCTCGTCGAGTTCGTCGACGACAAGGCCGGAGGATTCTCCGGTGGCGATCTCCGGCAGTTCGTTGGCCGCAAGGTAGAGGGGGAACAAGGACACCCCCAGGCGGGTAATCGGCGAACCCACGGCGACGGTGTCGAGCATGCGAACTGTCATGGCACCTCCATCAGGAAATTATTGTCGAATGGACAATATTACGGCTGCTGCTTGAAATTGTCAACTCGACAATATATTTTTCTTCATGGCTCCTGGCACCTCATCCGGCTACGATTCTCGCGGTTTTCCTCCGTTTGCCGTCACCGTCGACGTGGCGGTGTTCACCATCCGGGCCGAGATCCTCCAGTTGTTGCTGGTCAAGCGGGCGGAAGACCCGTTCAAGGGAGACTTTGCCCTCCCGGGTGGGTTCGTGAAGCCGGACGAGGATCTGAGTCAGGCTGCGGCGCGGGAGCTGGCCGAGGAGACTGGTCTGCGGGAAGGTTCCTGGCACCTGGAGCAACTCGGGAGCTACGGAGCTCCCGACCGAGACCCGCGCATGCGGGTGGTCACGGTCGCCTATTGGGCGATTTGCGCTGATCTGCCGGAGCCGCGTGCCGGCGGGGATGCTGTGGCCGCGACCCTGGTGCCGCTCGAGAAGATCGAGTCAGGTAGCGTTCGCTTGGCGTTCGATCACGAACGCATTGTGAGGGACGCCGTCGAGCGGACGCGGTCCAAGCTCGAGTACACGGCCCTCGCGGCGAAGTTCTGCCCACCGGAATTCACGATCGCCGAACTGCGCCGCGTCTACGAGGCGGCGTGGAACACGCGTCTCGATCCGGGCAACTTCCAGCGCAGCGTCCAAGAGAGCGGCGCATTCGAGAAACGGGGAATGCCGGCTGCCCAATTCCGGTCCCGGCGCGGACGGCGCGCGGCAGTCTGGTCCGTCCGTGGGCCGGTTGCCGGCGACCACCACACCGGTGTCCCGTTGCATCGAGCACTCGCCAGACGAAGGCACCCGACCGCGCCGCCCGATGACCCGTCCGAGAGCGACGACGGTTCGCGGCCGACGAAGGACGAGCAGACCCAATAGGCTGAACCGGCATGTGCACGGGTCCTTGCCGTCGGCCGCGTCCGGCGGTGTGGCAGCGTTGCCGGCTGTCGTTGTCTTGCGTGATCAGCTCAAAGAGCTGGGTTCTCCGACAATCGAAGCCTGTTGCGCGTCCAACGTATCAGCCACAACTGCCAGATCGGAGGCGCGGTGTTCGATGACCTGCAGCAGCCGCTGGTGGCGCCCGAAGGCGGCCAGCGTTGCGCCGCGTCGCGCTTCGGCTGTGCTCGGGTGAAAGCGTAGCTATGCGCGTTGCTGACGTTCCGGCTGCTACGCGGAGATTCGGGAATCGCCAGTTGCGCGTACAGATGGCACCGCTGCTTTGCGTCTCTGCGGAGCACTGGTCGCCGGGCCGCATGGCCCACGACCTGCGGCGGTTGCGGCTGCACGGGCTGATCGAACGCATCCCGCGCTACCGGGTCACCGCGCGCGGCATCCGCGTGGCGCTGTGCTACCAGCGTCCCTACGCGTGCGTGCTGCGTCCTGCTGGCTGCGATGTTCGACGGCGATCCACCGCGCAGCAACCGCCTGCACGCAAAGTGGAGGCGTTCGATCGCGAGATTGATCGGCTCTGAAGGCCATGAACTGGCCGCATAACTTGACTCAACTGTCCTATGCTCCCTGGCGAGATTGTACCAAACCAGGGGTTCTCAGGTGGCGGGCAACACCCATACGGGTCGTCGCTGCTCGGCCGGTAGGTCGTTACGCTGCCGGCCGTGTCGATCATGTGTGGAGATTCGCCGTAGCGGATCGGGTCACGGCGCACTTGCGCCAAGTAGCCGAGGTGATGACCGACCGTACCCACCTGGCCGGCTGAGCGTCGACTTGCGAACCGAGGCACCGCGCTTGGCTCAGGCGACGTCGGCGCTCATTCGCGCCGCCGGTTACTGAGTCCGCGTGCGCACCCTCGGCAGCCGCGCAAAGTCAGGCGATTCGATGGTGGGAGGCGACCCAGTGGCGGGGCGGCGGTGCCGGCTGTTGGCGGCGGGCATTGGCGTAGTCGCAGGCGCACAGCACTTCCTCGAACAGCATTGCTTCCAGTTCGCGCCGGGTGCCGGCGTAGTCGCGGTCGGTGTAGCGGTTGTGCGTTTCGGCGGGATCTTCGATGCGGTCGTACAGCTCGCCGTGCACGCCGCCGGTGTACTTGGTCAGGCGCCACCTGGCGGTGGTGAGCGTGCGCATGCGTGCCGGCATCATGTCGTCGTCGTTCTCGGTCAGGGCGGCCGTGCGCCGGTAGCGACCGGTGCCGCGCAGCGCCGGTGCGAACGAGATGCCTTGTACTCCCGCCGGTTCCGGCACGCCGGCGAGGTCCCACAGCGTAGCGGCGATGTCGAGCGTGGAGGCGGGCTGCTCGATGGTCTGCCCGGCGAGGATGCCCGGACCCTGCACCAGCAGGGGCACGCGCAGGGCGGAGTCGAAGTGCATGCCCTTGCCGACGAAGCCGTGGTCGCCGAGGTAGTCGCCGTGGTCGGCGACTAACACCACGACGGTGGAGTCGGCCATGCCGGTGGCCTCGAGATGGTCGAGAATACGCCCGACGTGGTGGTCGAGGCAGGCGGTCATGCCGTAGTAGGAGGCGCGCACGGCACGCCAGGTCGCCTCGCCCACCCGCGAGTAGTCCAGCGGCGGAGTACCGATGATGCGGTCGATACCCGGCCCCTGCGGACGTTCCTCCCACTCGGCGACGTCCAACGCTTCGCCGCGAAAAATCGAGTCGTACCACGACGGCATGTGCCGCCCGCCGTGCGGAACGGGCGCCGGCACCGCGGCGGCGTCGTACGCCGATGCCCACGGCTCGGGAACCGTGAACGGATGGTGCGGGTCGGGAAAGCTGACCTGGGCGAACAGCGGACGCCCGTCGGCGCGCACGGACTCGAGCAACTCGATGGTGCGGTCCGCCACGTAGTGCGACGAGTGCAGCTCCGCCGGCAGGCGGAAGCGGTGCGGTCCGAGCACCGGCGTCAGTTGGTGTGCGCCCTCCCGCGGCTGAGCGCGCGCCTGATCCAGGTCCACGCCGATGGCCGCGGCATGCGCCTCGTAGTCGGGGCCGAAGCAGCCGTCGCCGTGGCCGTTGACCAGGTCCACCTCGGCGAAACCGTAGTAGCCGTCGCTCCCCTCACGAGCCATGGCCGCGCGCAGCACCTCCGGCTCGGCGCGCTGCGGCACCAGGTGGATCTTGCCGACCGACGCGCACCGGTAGCCGGCGCGCTGCAGGCCGTGGCCGAGAAAGCGCGGATCGTCCGGCGTGTGGCAGCCCACCATGCGCGTCTTCAGCACGGACGGAAACGCCCCCGTCAGTATCGACGCCCGGCTCGGCGTACAGGTCGGCTGGGTCACGGCGCAGTCGGCGAACCGCACCCCCGTCGCCGCCATGCGGTCCAGGTTGGGCGTTTGACACACGGGATTGCCGTACGTCGACAACGTATCGGCCCGCAGTTCGTCGGCCACAATCAACAGAATATTCGGTCGCATCGGCTGCTCATGGAGGTCAGTTTCGTTCACGGCAGCTTCAATCAACGATTCTTGGCGGGAGCAGCATGCTTGTCAACGCGATGTCCCGGAACCACGCTGGCAGCCCGCCGGCTTTGCGCCGGTGACGGCGCGCAGAACGACCATTTTACGCTCCATGAGGCCACCTCTCCGCTCTTGCTCCGCCCCGAGCGACGCGGTGGCGGCACGGTATGATAAGCGTGGAACTCACCCCATGGAACATCCCATCATCGACTGCGACGTGCACGTCTATCCGCGCGACCCCGAGGAGCTGCGCAAATACCTGCCGCTGCCGTGGAAGCACTGGTACCGCGGCGAGTCGCGTCCCTTCTCCCAATCCAAGCCGCCGCTGCACGGCTCGCGCGGCCAACGAGTAACAAGGAGATGACCACCGAGAACAAGCCCGTGGTGACGCGGAAGCGGCTGTCAGACACCCTCAGCCAGATCTTGGCGGTGTGGGAGCCGAAGTTTCCGTACCGGCTGGTGGGGACGGCGGCGGCACTGCTGCAGGGGGTGGCGCTGCCGGTGCGCGACATCGACATCCTGTGCCGGGAACGCGAGGCGGTCGACCAGTTCGCCGCCGCCATGGCCGGGTTCCCGGCGTTGCAGGAGCCGGCCTGGCTCGCGGGAGACCGTCAGTACTACTGCAACTACGACGTGGCGGGCGTCGAGGTGGGCGCCAGCACGGTGGAGGTCGACGTATCCCACGACACGGCCGAGACCCTCGGCGCCGGACCGTGGCGCCACTTCCGGGAAGTCCCGGTCGGCGAACACCGCGTGCCGGCGGTCCGGCTGGAGTTGCGTCTGGCATCGGAGATCCTGCGCCGGCGCCGCGACCGCTCCGAGCGGCTCGCCTCCTTCCTGCGCTCGCACGGCTGCGACACGCGTCTCGTCGCCCGCGCCCTGAGCAACGCAGGAGTCCCGCGGCGAACCCGCGAGCGCACACTCGCCGCCCTGACCGCGGAGCACTGACGCCGCCGGACCCGTACCGCTGCTTCCTGCACCGTCGTGGCGCCGCCGGCGGCGAGGCGACCGCCCCCGCCCCGGGAGCCTCGGGTCGAGCAGGTCCCGCAGGGCATCACCCAACACGTTGAAACGGTACACCACGAATCGGCGTACCGTCTGATAGGATGCACGTATGCCCTCGCCGGAGAGCACGCCCTATCAGCTCCCGCCGTTCCCTGCGATTCCCTACGGGCGCGCCTACTTCAAGGGCATCCGGCTGGAGGGTTGCCTGTATGTCGACAAGACGCGCTTCCTGCATACGCTCGAGCAGGAGCGGTTCGTGTTCTTCATCCGCCCGCGGCGGTTCGGCAAGACCTGCTGGCTGTCGCTGCTGGAGAGCTACTACGACCGCAACCAGGCGGACGAATTCGAACGGGTGTTCGGCGGCCTGGACATCTACCGCCAGCCGACCCCGAACCGCGCCCGCTACGTGGTGGTGCGGTTCAACTTCTCCACCTTCGGCAGCGACCCGGCGAAGCTGGAACGCGAGTTCGACGAGTACTGCCGGCGGCACGTTCGCGATGCCGTGGAGGACAATCCCGACCTGTTTCCCGATGCGGTGGTCCGCCGCATCCAGGCACAGTCCACCGTCAACGGCCAGTTCGACGAGTTGTTCCTGCACGCCCGGCGGGAGGGGATTCCGCTGTACGTGCTGATCGACGAGTACGACAATTTCGCCAACAACATCCTCGCCGGCGAGGGAGCGGAGGCGTACTACGAGTTCAACCACGGCGGCGGCTTCTACCGCAGCTTCTTCGCGGCGCTCAAGGCGGGCACCGAGAACGGCAGCGTGGAGCGGCTGTTCGTCACCGGCGTCTCGCCGGTGACCATGGACGACGTGACCAGCGGATTCAACATCGGCGCCAACCTGAGCCTGCGGCCCGAGTTCAACGAGCTGCTCGGCTTCACCGAGGACGAGGTGCTGCGCATCGTGGAGACGTACCGGGACCTGGGCGTGTTCGACCAGGACGTCGAGACGGCGCTGGCCACCATGCGCGAGTGGTACAATGGCTACCGGTTCGCGAAGACCGCGCAGGGAATCGTCTACAACACGGACATGGTGCTCCACTACGTGAAGCACTCGGTTCCCAACAAACGCGGTCCCGACAACCTGATCGATAGCAACGTGCGCATCGACTACGGCAAGCTGCGCCACCTGCTGCTGACCGGACGGCGGTTGAACGGCAACTTCGATCTGCTGCGCCACGTGATCGCCGAAGGACGGGCGCACAGTGAGATCGTGGAGAGCTTCCCGCTGGCGCGGCTGACGGATCGGGAGAATTTCGTCTCTCTGCTGCACTACTTCGGCCTGCTGAGCATCCGCGACGTGGTCGCCGGCGTGCCGTGTCTGAGCATCCCCAACCAGACCGTGCGGCGGCTCACGTACGGCTACCTGCGCGACGCCTACCGCGACGTGGGAGTGTTCTCGCTGGACCTTGTCGAGTTCGACCGGCTCACGCGGGGGATGGCGCTGGAAGGGGACTGGCGGCCGGCCGTCGAGCGGCTGTGCGTGGCGGTGGCGAAGCACACCGGCATCCGCGACTACATCCAGGGAGAAAAGGTTCTGCAAGGATTCCTCGCGGCCTACCTGAGCGCATCGGAGTACTTCGTGTTCTACACGGAGCAAGAGCTGGCGAAGGGCTACGCGGACATCGTGCTGGTGCCGCTGGAGGCGCGCTATCCCGGCATGCGGCACGGCTTCGTGATCGAGTTGAAGTACCTCGGCCGCGGTCCCGAGACCGAGGCCCGGGTGGCGGCGACGGCTGCCGAGGCGGTGTCGCAGTTGCGCCGATACTTGGCGGACGAACGGCTGGCGCGGCAGCACCCGGACGTGGAATTCAAGGGCGTGGCGCTGGTGTTCCGCGGCTGGGAGCGGGTGTTCGGCGAAGAGGTGGCGGCCGCCGACTGTGGCGGCGCACAGGTAGACTGACCAGCATGAGGATTACCGACGTGGTTACCTACGCCGTGCAGCCGGCCGGGGTTCCGCTGGTGGTGGCCAAGGTGGTGACCGATCAGCCGGGGCTGCACGGGTGGGGCTGCGGCACCTTCACGCAGCGCTTCCGGGCCGTGGAGGCGGCGATCGAGCGGCACCTGAAGCCGTTCGCGATCGGGCGCGACGCCGAAGCGATTACCGATTTCTGGCACAGCGCCATGCACGACGGCTACTGGCGCAACGGGCCGGTGCTGAACAACGCCGTGAGCGCCGTGGAGATGGCGCTCTGGGACATCAAGGGCAAGGCTGCCGGGCTGCCCTGCTACCAGCTCTGGGGCGGGCGCAGCCGCGGCACGGCGGCGGTCTACGTGCACGCCAACGGCAACGAGCCGGCCGAGGTGCTGGACCAGGCGCTCGGCTACTGGGAGCAGGGCTTCCGCCACATCCGCTGCCAGCTCGGCGGCTACGTCGGGGTCGGCGCAGGGTCGGCCAGCAGCGCAGCGGGGGCCTTCTCCGATGCCGGCGGGACCGGCTCCATCTTCTTCGATCCCGGCGAGAAGCTGCGCCGGGTGCCGGAGCTGTTCGAGACGGTGCGCGGCGGGCTGCCGGCGGAGGCGGAACTGCTGTACGACATTCACGAGCGGCTGGCGCCGGTCGACGCGGCGCGGCTGGCCAAGGCGCTGGAACCCTACCGGCTGTTCTTCCTGGAGGACGCGCTGGCGCCGGAGGACCTCGGCTACTACCGCATGCTGCGTGCCCAGTGCGCGGTGCCGCTGGCGATGAGCGAGCTGTTCGTGCATCCCCTGGAGGTGGAGCCGCTGGTCACCGGGCGGCTGATCGACTACGTGCGCGTGCACGTGTCCACCTACGGCGGCATCACCGCGGCGCTCCGGCTCGCCAACCTGTGCGCCGCGTTCGGGGTGCGCACCGCCTGGCACGGCCCGCGCGACGTGTCGCCGGTCGGCATGGCCGCCAACGTGCACCTGGACCTGCACGTGCCCAACTTCGGCATCCAGGAGTGGTCATTCCGCGCCCCCGCCGAGGAGGACCTGTTCCCCGGCATCCCCGCGGTGCGCGCCGGAGCGGTAGACGTCAACGAGCGCCCGGGCTGGGGCATCGAGATGGACGAGCGCCTCGCCGCCCGCTTCCCCTGCGACGCCACCGCGAGCCTGCGCCCGGTGCCGCGCCTCGCCGACGGTACCAGCCGGCCCTTCTGACCTCGGTACCTCGGCCCCCTCGGCTTGGCAGGCGACCCACGGCGGGCGGCTCGTGTCGGGTAGCGAACAGGTTTCATCCGGCACCAGGGCCAGCCGCCGCCGGAACTCTCCCCGCCAGCCGCGCCGAGGCGGTCACCAGCAGGAACAGCGCCACGCACACCAAGGCAACGGCCGCGCCGGACGCGATGTTGAAATAGTAGGAGAGATACAGCCCGGCGACGCCCGAGACGATGCCGATCGCTGCCGCAACCAGCACCGTATGGCGAAATCGGCGCGTGATCTGCAGCGCGGCGGCGGCCGGCGCCACCATCAGGGTCACCACCAGCGCGATGCCGATGGTCTGCAGGGCAACCACGATGGCGAGGGCGATCAGCAGGTACTGCAGGTAGGTGAGCAGGGTGCGGCGCAGCCGCAGCGAGGCGGCGAACACCGGGTCGAAGGTCACCAGGACCAGTTCCTTGTAGAGCAGCAGGATGACCATGGCGATGAGGAACGATGTCGCCGCTATGCGGATCAGGTCGGCGCCGGTGATTGCGAGCACGTTGCCGAACAGAAAGTGGATCAGGTCGACCGCGAAGCTGCGGGCGGTGGAGATGACCGCGATGCCGAGCGCGAACATGCCGGCGTACACCACCCCCACCGCGGCGTCCTCGCCGACGCGGGCGCGGTGCACCAGCGTGGCCATGCCCAGGGAGGCGAGGATCGCGGTCGCCGTGGCCCACCAGAACAGGCGGTCACGATCGGCGCCGCCCAGCAGGTAGCCGATCGCGATGCCGGGGACCAGCGAGTGGGCCAGGGCGCTGCCGATGTAGGACATGCCGCGCAGGACAGCGAAGGTGCCGACCAGGGCGCACACCGACGCCACCATGGTGACGGCCAGCAGCGCCCGCACGACGAACGGGTACGCGAGCGGCGCGAGTACCAGGTCGGTCATCCGGCGCGCAGGGGTGCCGCCACCGTGGATCTCGTGATTGGAAGGGCTGTCGGGAGCGCGTAGCCGGAACCTGCTCCATCAATGCGGCGCAGATTGCCACCGTAGGCGCCGGCCAGGTGTTCCGGCGCCAGCACCTCGTCGGGCGTGCCGGCGGCGATGAGGCGCCGGTTGAGCAGCACCACCCGGCCGAGGTGTTCGGCGATGCCCAGGTCGTGGGTGGCCACCATGACGGCGATCGAGTCCCCGATCGTGTCGAGCGTGTCGGACAGCATGCGGCTGGCGTCGGCATCGAGGCCGGCGTACGGCTCGTCGAGCAGCATGATCTCCGCCTCCTGCGCCAGCGCGCGGGCGATGAACATGCGCCGCTGCTGGCCGCCGGAGAGTTCGCCTATCTGGCGGCTGCGCAGGTTTGCGATCGCCACCCGCTCCATGGCGTCGGCGACGATGACGCGGTCCTTGCGACCCAGGTAGCGGAAGTAACGGACCCGTGCGATACGGCCCATCGCCACCACGTCCTCCACGGTGACCGGGAAGCGCCAGTTGATGTCGGCGCGCTGCTCAATGTAGGCGATGCACACGTGACGGCCGGGATCGCTGCCGTAGAAGCTCACCGAACCGGCGGATGGGGAATGCGTACCGGCAATGACCTTGAACATGGTGCTCTTGCCGGCGCCGTTGGGACCGACCACGGCGACGCGCTCGCCGGCGCCGAGGCGCAACGAAACGTCCTCCAGGGCGCAGCGACCGGCATAGTGCGCCCATACGCCGCGGAGGTCGAGCATGGCACTCGCGTCGGCACGGGGCGGCTCACAACAATCGTAGCTGGGCATGGCGTACGCCGGCCTTGGCCTATGATCCGAGCGCGGTCACGATCCGTTCCACGTTGGTGCGCATAAAGCGGTCGTAGGTGTCCGCCGGTCCGCCGGCTTCGCTCAGCGACCCGGTGTAGATCGGGACGACGACGATTCCCAGGTCGCCGGCAATCGACTCCGCCACCTGCGGGTTCACCGTGGTGCCGACGAAGATCGCCGGGACCGCGTGCTCTGCGAGCACCTCGCGCAACTCCGCGAGATGGCGGGCCGACGGCTCGGCCAAAGTACTGAAACCCGGCACAACCGAGTCCAGCAGCTCGAAGCCGTAGCGCTGTGCCAAATACCCCAACACGTCGTGGTCGGTGACGATCACCCGGCGGTGGCGCGGTACGACCTCTACCTGGTCCATGATCCACTCGTCGAGCTCGTCCAACTCTGCCGCAAGCTCAGCCGCCCGGGCGGCATATTCGGCCTCGTGCGCGGGGTCGATCTCGGCCAGCACTTCGGCAATCTCGTCCGCCCAGCGGGCAACGAGGGTCGGGTCCATCCACACATGCGGGTCGAACTCGCCGTGATGGTGGGCGTGCCCGTCGTCCTCGTCCTCGTCGTGGTGTTCGTCCTCGTCCTCGTGTTCGTCTTCGTCCTCGTGTTCGTCTTCGTCCTCGTCGTGGTGTTCGTCCTCGTCGTGGTGTTCGTCTTCGTCCTCGTGTTCGTCTTCGTCCTCGTCGTGGTGTTCGTCCTCGTCGTGGTGTTCGTCTTCGTCGTGGTCGCGTTCGTCCTCGTGCTCGTCATATGCCTCGTCCAGGCGCATGAGCGGCAAGTGGGCGGTCAGGTCAACCACCATGCGGGGCTCCGCGCTGCTGATCAGGTCGCCGAGGAATTCGGCCTCCAGACCTGCGCCGTTGGTGAACAACACCGCGGCGTCGGCGAGCAGGTGCGCATCCCGCGGCGTCGGCTGAAACGTGTGCGGATCCGCCCCCGGCGGCATGAGCACGGAGAGCGAGATCAGTTCGCCGCCGACGCGGCCCACGATGTCGCCGACGATGTTGGTGGTCGCGACCACCAGGATCCGGTCACCGGCCGGCTGCTCTCCCGCCGGCGAGGCGAGCAACCCAGGCAACGCGGCCAGCGCGAACAGTACGGTGCAGATCGAAGTGGCCGCGGCGCGACCAATTGACAACTTCTGAGACGGATACATGGCCGAGAATATAATGATAATGATCGAGCACTATCAATAGAGCGTGCGAACGCCGAAGTCGGTAGCCTTGACCCAGCCCGTCGTGCGCGGTCAGCCGCGTGTGCATCCTGACCGGCCACCACTGCCACACTCACGGCTAGGATGGCCACTGCCACGGCATCCATGGCTTTCGCACCCACCCGTTCATACCGTCGACACCGGCATCCTGCGGAGCCGCGGCCGCACCGAGGAGGGAGGTTTCCGCTTGCGACCCTTTGCGGCACAATGCCGTGGATGGCAGACAGACTGAACGGCAAGGTCGCGATCATTACCGGCGGTAACAGCGGCATCGGCGAGGGCATTGGGCGGACGTTTGCCGCCGAGGGCGCGAAGGTCATCCTGATGGCCCGTCGCGAACAGCAGGGCCGCGCGGTCGCGGCGCGCATTCAGGAGGAGGGTGGCAGCGCCACGTTCATCGCCTGCGACGTGTCCGCGGTGGCCTCCGTCGAGGCGGCCGTAGCCGCGGCGGCAGAGACCTACGGCGCCGTCGACATACTCGTCAACAACGCCGGCGGTGGCGGCGGCGGCACGTTCCCCGACGAGTCGACCGACCAGTTCAAACGCATTGTGCACCTGAACCTGATGGGCACCTTCTACATGAGCCGCGCGGTGTGGCCGCACCTCATCAGGGCCGGCGGCGGCGCGGTCATCAACATGTCGTCGCTCGCCGCCCAGCGCGGGTTCAGCCCACGGATGCTCGATGAATTCGGAGTTGCGTCAGCCTCGTACTACGCGGCCAAAGCGGGCGTCGATGCGCTCACCCGCTTCATGGCCGGCGTCGGCGGCAAGCACAACATCCGCGTCAACGGCATACGTCCCGGCCAGATCATGACTCCCGGCGCAACCCGCGGCACCATCAACGATGCCGACGGCGGCCACCACGTGTTCGAGGCCATGTTCGACTTCGCCCAGATCGTGAAGGGGCCCGGCTATCCCGAAGACGTGGCCAATCTCACTCTGTTCCTGGCCTCCGAGGAGTCGCGCTTCATCACCGGCGAGACCATCAACGTCGACGGGGGAGTGGCCGCCAAGCTCTGAGCAGCACGCATGTCGGCGGCAGCGCTACGCCCGGAACGTGATCGTGAGCGCGTGCTGAAGGAGCTTCGTGCGTGCTGAACCGTGGTGAGCGCAGCGCCGTCATCGTGCCGCGCCGGGATGCGCCCGGGAGAGTGCCCATGGCGGCGCTGCACGGGTACACTGCCGCCGGGAGCGCGGTCGACCCGCGATCCGGAGTAACGACAACATGAGAAATAACGACAACATGAACGGGGCGGTGCGCGCCATCGCCGGCCGGTCGCGGGCCGCGCACCGGCGCAAGGAGGAACAGTGGCCAAGACGCGAGTGCTGGTAACCGGACTGAGCGGCGTGGTGGGGCAGGCGATGCAGGCCGAGCTCGCTGACCGCTACGAGCTGTCGTCGCTGTCGCGCTACGGCACCGACGGGCTGGACGACGCGCACAACCTGCGCGGCAACATCACCGACCCGGAGGCGCTGAAAGCCGCGTTCCGGGATCAGGAAGTGGTGGTGCACCTGGCCGCCGACCGCAGCATGAAGGCGCCGTTCGAGTCCACCGTCGACTACAACATCACGGCCCTCTACAACGTGTACGAGGCGGCGCGGCAATGCGGCGTGCGGCGCATCGTGTTCGGCAGCTCGCAGCACACCGTGGGCGGCTTCTACCGCGATCCGCCCTACTGCCACATCTTCGCCGGCGAGTTCGAGCGCGTGCGGCGTCCCTATCCGCTGCTCGACGAGACCGCGCCGATCCGGCCCTCCGGCTACTACGGCATGTCCAAGGCGTACGGCGAGGCGATGGGCCACTACTACTACGATATCCATGGCATCTCCACCATCGCCATCCGGATCGGCTTCACGTTGTCCAACAACGTGCCCACCTTCGACGGCTCGGCGCTGTCGCTGTGGCTCAGTCACCGCGACACCGCCCAGATCCACGTGCGCGCCATCGACGCCCCGCCCGAGGTGGGCTTCACGGTGGTGTTCGCCACCTCCGACAACTACTGGAAGATCTTCTCGCTCGACAAGGCGCGCGCGGTGCTCGGCTACCAGCCGCAGGATGACGCCGGCCCGGTGCTCGACCCGGACGCGCAGCAGCTCGAACGCGACTTCACCGAGTTCAAGGTGCACCCCGAGTAGCCCCGGGACGCCGGGCGCGGGGGCCGGCGCGCAGCGCTGCGCGCGGACTCCTGCGCGGGCCAATCCGGCCCGGTGGCGGGCCCGCCGGTTGGCGGCTCAGCCGCCGGCGCTGCCGTCGAAGTAGGCGAGGGCGCGCCGGAACGCGTCCTTGCCGATGCGCGAGCCGATGCGGCGGCCGGGCAAGTCGTCCATGCGGGGGTGGATGCCACCGTACAGGCGCGAGATGCCGGCCTCGTCGGAGGCGTCGTAGTAGGTGGCCCACTGCAGGACGACGGTTTCGCTCGGCCCCTCCTCGAACACCAGGAACTCGTTCTTCGCGGCCACGAACTCGCCGAGGCCGCCGGGGAAGTACTCGCTGCCGGTGAAGTGCGCCATCACCTCGGCGGCCGCGCGGCTGAAGGTGCTGTGCCCGGAGATGTAGCCGGCGAACGGCGGCGTCACGAAGGTGTCACGCTGGTAGGGCACCCAGTCGACACCCAGGATCCAGTCCACGCCGGTATACTCGGTGTCTTCCTCCGGCGTGCCGAGCCAGGAATACACCGCGATCTCGCCGACATGCTCGGCCAGGTGGGCGTGGCGTTCGCCCGGTGCGGCGCTGTCCGCGGTGATCAACTCGGCTAGCCCCGGCTGCAGCGGCATGCCGTGCTCGTGGTAGGAGGGCAGGCCGGGGTCGGAGGATTGCCCCAGGCTCGCCATGTAGCGGATGGCGGTGATCGGGCGCACGTAGTCGTAGTGGCCCTTCAGGCCCCAGGCGCAGACGGCGGCATCGTGCGTCGCCCCGTTCAGCGCCAGGTACAGCTTCACGTCCCACTCCAGCGGATCGAGTATTGGCCCCTTGCCCTGCAGGCGCCGCTCCGTCGCCGGATGGTCGGTGACGTAGTTGGCCAGGGTGTTCCAGTGCCCCGGCGGCGTCTCCGAGTCGGGGCCGTCGGCCCAGAACTCGGCGATCACCCGCGACCAGTCGCCGCGCTTCACCAGGTTGGGCGCGTACGGCTTGCCGGTGACCGGGTTCACGGGGTAGCCGGTGCCGTCGTTGGCGCCCAGGTTGTTGTTGCCGAACGAAAGCGGCGAGATGTCGATCATCACGCCGTCGTCGGGATCGAGCGTGGCGGCGTAGCGCAGCACCTCGGCGAAGCCGTCCTGGTACTCGTCGCTGCCGGCGCCGCCGAGGTAGGGGGGCGGACCCGGATCGTGGAATACGCCGTCGCTGGACATGGTCTCGGTGCCCGGCAGGGGCAGGGAGAACGGCGCCACCATGCCCCAGTGCGAGCCGATGAAGCGCTGCACCCGGCCCGGCTGCACGCGCCCCGCCTGGTCCACGAACAGGCGCAGCGACAGCGGCTGCCAGCGGTTGGGGTCGAGCAACTCGCCGACGCCGGAGTTCGCCACCACCATCGGCGGGTTGGCCGAGCGGTAGTCGAACTCGAACGCGTAGGAGCCGAGCTCGTCCGCGCCGTCGTCGTAGCCGTGGTCCAGGATCAGCTTGGCGATGCGGTTGCCGATCGCGGCCGGGTGGTCGCCCTCGCGGTCGGTCATGCGGTAGTCGTAGCCGAGCTCGATCAGCAGGTCGTCGAAGCTCGGCAGCGACTCGTAGGCGCCGGGGGAGATCTGGTAGCGGCGGTACAGCACGCGGTAGGCGGCGTAGCTGATCGCCTCGTGGCGGGCGGCGTCGACGTCTTCGGCGTGGTGGCGCTCCTTGAGGAAGATCGGTTCGGCGACATCGTCGTACACCGCCCACGCGTCCCACATCGCCGCCGCCACGTGGTACAGGTTGCGGGCGTGCAGCGGCGGGCGGGCGAAGTCGTTGCGGATCGCCTTCAGCATCACCTCGTTCCACAGCCGTGCCACCGAGTGCGGTTCCGCCTCCGCACCGGCGGCGACCGCCACCGCCGCGAAGAGGGCGGCGGCCGCCAGGCGCCGCAGCCACGCCGACGTGCCCAGCCCCCGACCATTGCCCGTTCGTGTATCACTGTCCATGGGAAATGACAAGGTTCCAACGCTTTCGGCGAGTTGTCAATATCGACCTCATCGACCTTGACGTGTTGACGTGTTGACGTGGGAGGTTGTGATGTGCTACAAGTAGCACCCATGGATGCCATCGGAGTCCGGGAGTTGCGGCAGCGGGCGAGCGTCTACCTGCGGCGGGTAGCGGCGGGAGAGACGTTCGAGGTGACCGACCGCGGACGTCCGGTGGCGCTCCTGACCCCGTTGCCTGACCGGATGCCGCTTGATCAACTGCGTGCCGCGGGCGACCTCGAGGAAGCGGCCGGTACGACGGATGATCTGCCGGAGCCGGTCGATCCCGAACCGGGCACGGAGCCGCCCTCGGGCCGGCTTGCGCGCCTGCGCCGCGATGAACGCTGAACGCGTCTGCTATCTCGACTCCTCGGCAATCGTCAAGCTCGTGGTACGTGAACGGGAGTCTGCCGCGTTGCGGCGTTATCTGCAGGGCCGCACCCTCGTTTCGAGCGCGCTCGCACGCGTGGAGGTAGCACGGGCGGTCAAGCCGCAGGGAACGCGTGCGCTCCGCAAGGCCGGGGACGTGCTCTCTCGTGTCGATCTCGTGCGGATCAACAGCGCCGTGCTCACCCGGGCGGCCGCCCTCGACCCGCCGGATCTCCGCACTCTCGATGCGATTCACCTCGCCACCGCCGCCTTGTTCGGTCGCTCCCTGCGCCGATTCGTGTGTTACGACGGCAGGTTGGCGGACGCGGCGAAGGCAGCCGACTGGCACGTCGTGTCACCCCGTTGACCGTCACGGTTCGGCCCAAAGAGAATGCCCTGATCGATCCGCCATCGCGTCCCCCGGCGGTAGCTCGGGCGGTTGCCGCCTTGTGCCGGCGTGCGTAAGTTGCCGCTTCCATGCCACAGCCCGCCCTCACTGCAGACTCG
Organism: Spirochaetaceae bacterium; assembly: GCA_028821475.1. GTDB lineage: Bacteria > Spirochaetota > Spirochaetia > SZUA-6 > Bin103 > Bin103. The sequence continues at coordinate 39,154 of JAPPGB010000106.1, read as the reverse complement.
GCCCCCGCCGGCCAGACCGGCATGGTGCGCTTCGTGCGCGGCCTGCTCAGCTACCGTCCGCGGCTGTACTTGGCCAACGTGCTCACCTGGACCTGGTCGGCCGTGGCGCCGTTGCTGCCCGGCTACTTGGTCAAGGTGTACTACGACGGCCTGGCCGGCGACGCGCCGCTGGTCATTACGCCGTGGCTGATCCTGGTGCTGCTGGCATCGGTCGGGGTGACGCGCGCGGTCGCCAACTTCGCCGGCAGTTGGTACTGGGGCGATCTGTCGACGCGCGCGGCCGGGCTGGTGCGTGGCAACCTGGTGCGCCTGATCGCCGCCAAGCCCGGCGCCCTGGCGGCGGCGCGCAGCTCCAGCGAGACGGTGAGCCGGGTGCGGGACGATGCCGACGGCACCTGCCTGGTGGTGGAGGAGATGGTGGACGGGCTCGGCGTAATCGCGTTCGCGCTGGCCTCGATCGTGATCATGGGCTCGGTGGACTGGTTGATCACCGCCGTCGTGGTGGCGCCGATTCTGCTGTCGGCGCTGGCGGCGGAACTGGTTCGCACCAGGGTGATGGCGCTGCGCGCCGCCGCGCGTTCGACCGCGGCCGACGTGGCCGAGTTCGTCGGCGAGGTATTCGGCTCGTTCGCCACGTTCAAGCTGTCCGCGAGCCGCGCCGGCGTGGCTCGCCACCTGCAGCGACTGAACGAGACGCGGCGCCGGACCGCGGTGCGCGAGAAGGTGCTGGCCCAGGTGCTGGAGGCGATCGCCGACAACACGGCGGTGGTGTGCACGGCGGTCCTGCTGGTGTTCCTCGCCTTCTCGGCGCGCGGCGCCGACTTCACGGTCGGCGCGTTCGTGCTGTTCGTCACCTACCTGGAACGGGTCGCCGACTACGCCAACTGGATGAGCGGCATGCTGGTCAACGTGCGGCGCTCCAAGGTGTCGGTAGGCCGGCTGCTGGCGGCGGCGCCGGCGGGGACCAGCGGCGCCGATCTGGCCGCCCACCGCCCCATCGCCCTGCTGCAGCAGGCGACCCGGCTCCCCGGTGAACGGCGATCCGCCGAGGCCGGACGAACCGGATTTGCCGGTGCGCCGGAACCGCTGCATCGAGTGGCAGCGCCGCTCCCCGGCGCGAATGCCGGGGAGCGGCACGGCCGGCGCCCGCCCGCGCCCGCAACCAGTTACCAGGAAGCCCGCGGGCCGCGGGGTCCCGGGGTGGCCGAT
>JAPPGB010000106.1:0-37935 GCA_028821475.1 Spirochaetaceae bacterium | reverse complement strand
ACCACCCCGTCCCCCCCGCCGCCCCCCCCCCCGCCCCGCCGCGCCGCCCCCCCGCGCCCCGCGCGGGGCCGGGCCGGGGGCGCCGGCGGGGCGCGCCGGGGGGCCCCCCCCCGGGCCGGGGCGCCCCCCCCGCCCCCCCGCCGGGGGCGCGGGCCCCCCCCCACGGCCGGCGCCGGCCGGCGCCGGCATCCAGTACCCTGCAAGCCGGCGGACGACGGGGTCCGGGCGTGGCCGATGCACCGGCACCTCCCGGTCAGGCCGGCGCCGCGCCGTTGCGGCGGCTGGAGCTGCGTGCCGCCGCCTACCGCCATCCCGGCGGCAGGGCCGGTATCAGCGACGTTACCCTCACCCTGGAGCGCGGCTCGTTTACCGTGCTCACCGGGCGCGTCGGCGCCGGCAAGACCACCCTGCTCAAGGTGCTGCTCGGCCTGCTGCCGCTGCACGCGGGCGAGCTGCGCTGGAACGGCGACCCGGTGGCCGAGCCGGGGCGCTTCATGACGCCGCCGCGCGCCGCCTACACGCCGCAGGTTCCGCGCCTGTGCAGCGACACCATCGCCGGCAACATCGCCCTCGGCGCGCCGGTCACGGCCGAAGCGCTGGCGCGGGCGGTGCACGACGCCGTGCTGGAGCCGGACCTGGAAACGATGCCCGAGGGCCTGGAGACGCGCGTCGGCCCGCGCGGCGTGCGGCTTTCCGGCGGCCAGGTGCAGCGGCTGGCCGCCGCCCGCATGCTGGTGACGGGCGCCGACTTGTTGGTGATCGACGACCTGTCGAGCGCGCTCGACATCGACACCGAGCGGCTGTTGTGGGATCGCCTGCTGAGCCGGCTGGCCAGCATGCGGCCCACCTGCCTGGTGGTGTCGCACCGCCAGCGCGTGCTGCGCCGCGCCGACCGGATCGTGGTGCTGCGCGACGGCCGCGTCGACAGTGCCGGCAGCCTGGACGAATTACTCGCCGCGTCGGCCGAGATGCGCCACATCTGGAATGCCGCCGGCGCCGCCCGGCGCGCCCTGCAGCGGTAACGCCGATGCGCCCCTCGCTCGCGGTGTATCGCGGGTTCCTGACCCGCTACCTCGCGGACTGCCGTGGGCAGGTCGCCCTGCTGGCGCTGCTGCTGCTCGCGCACACGGCCGCCGGGGTGTACGCCCCGCAGTTGTTGCGCGGCATCGTGGACCAGTTGACCGCGCGCGGGGCGTCCGCCGCCCTGGCGCACGCGGCGGCGTGGTTCCTGGCGGTGGCCGCCGTGCGCCAGCTCACCCGCGGGGCGGCCGCGGTGATTGGCGAGAATGTGTCCTGGGTCGCCACCAACCGCGTGCGCACCGACCTGGTGCGCCACACCCTGGGTCTCGATCCCGGCTTCATCGGCCGCCATCCGCCCGGCGCGATGCTGGAGCGCATCGATGGCGACGCCAACCAGCTTGCCGCCTTCTTCGCGCAGTTTTCGTTGCGCCTGCTGGCCGCGGGGCTGCTGCTGACCGGGATCCTGGTGGCGCTGCTGATCGAGGACTGGAGACTCTGCCTGGCGCTGTTCCTGTTTGCCGTGGCGGTCGTCGCGATGCTGCTCAAGCTGCGCAGCTTCGGCGTGCCCTACTACGACCGGTTGCGCGAGGCGGCCGCCGACCTGCACGGTTTCGTGGAGGAGCGCCTGGCAGCCATCGAGGAGATCAAGGCGCTCGGCGGCCTGGTGCACGTCCTGCGCCGGATGACCGGCCTGATCGGGGCGCAGGTGTATCACGCCAAGCGCGCATACAGTCTCGGCACGCTGGTGTGGCCGCTGGTCAACGTGGTGATGGGCCTCGGCACCGGCCTGATGATGGCGTGGGGAGGGGCGCTGGCACTGCGCGGCGACATGACCCTCGGCACGCTGTACCTGATGTTCAGTTACATCAACCTGCTGTTCTGGCCGTTCGAGGACCTGGCGCACCAGATGGAGGAACTGCAGAAGGCGGGCGGCAACGTGGTGCGCATACAGCGCCTGCTGGCGGAGCGCAGCTCGTTGGCGGATGGAACGCGCGAGACGTTCCCGCGCCGGCCGGTGAGCATCGCGCTGCAGCGGGTCAGCTTCCGCTACCCGGCCGCGGGCGACCGGCGGGAAGGCGACGGTTTGGTGCTGCGCGACCTGTCGTTGACGGTCGCGCCGGGGCGTACGCTTGGCATCCTGGGCCGCACCGGCAGCGGCAAGACCACCATCATGCGCCTGCTCGCGCGCCTGTACGACCCGCAGGCGGGCCGCATCACCGTGAACGGCGTCGACCTGCGCGAGTTCCGGCTGCGGGAGTTGCGTGCCCGGATCGCGGTAGTGACGCAGGAGGTGCAGTTCTTCGGCGCCACGGTGCGCGACAATCTGGCCCTGTTCGACGCCGCGGTGGACGACCGCGCGATCGAGTCCGCGCTGGACCGCCTGCACCTGCTGCCCTGGCTGGCGGCGCTGCCGGACGGCCTGGACACGGTGCTGGCGAGCGCGCAACTGGCCTTGTCGGCGGGTGAGGCGCAGCGGCTGGCGCTGGCGCGCGTGCTGCTGCGCGATCCTGACGTCGTCATCCTCGACGAGGCCGCGGCGCGGCTCGATCCGGTCTCCGAGCGTGACGTGGAGGAGGCGCTCGCCGAACTGCTCGTCGGACGCACCGGCGTGGTGATTGCACACCGTCCGGGGTCGGTGGAGAAGGTGGACGACATCCTGATCCTGGAACGCGGCCGGATGGTGGAGTACGGCCCGCGCCAACGGCTGCTCGCGGACCCCGGCTCCCGGTTGCACGGACTGCTCGCCCTCGGCGCGGCCGCCGGCGTCTCACCCGGCCCCGGCGCGCCGCGTTGACCGGCAGTCCGCACCGGCTGCACCGGCTGCACCCATTGCTGCCGGCGCGCGCGGCCCCGGAGTCTCACCGCGCCCCCGCGTGCCGGGCGGGCCAACGCGCACTCTCATTGCGCCGCTCTGCGGCGTCCGGTCAGCGCTGCCCCGAGCGCGCCGCGTCAGCCTCGGCGCGCGCGCCGCTCCACAGGTGGCGCATCTCGGCGCTGGAGTCCAGCAACCGGTCCAGGGTACCGCGGGCCGAGATGGCGCCGTTCTCCAGCACCACTACCAGGTCGGCGCGGCGCAGCAGCGCCTGGCTGTGGGAGACCGCCACCACCGACAGTTCCGGGGAACGGGTGAACAGGTTGCGCCACAACTGTGCCTCGGTCTCCACGTCGAGTGCGCTCGACAGGTCGTCCACCACCAGCAACTCGGTATCTCGCACGAACATGCGCGCCGCGGCGATGCGCTGCGCCTGGCCGCCGGACACGCGCACCCCGCGCGGCCCCACGATGGTGTCCAGTCCCTCATCCAGCGTCGCCAGGTCGGCTTCCAGCATGGCGGCGCGTACCGCCGACGGCAGGTCGACCTTGTTGCGCGGCAGGCCGAGCAGCACGTTGTCGCGCAGCGAGGCGCTCAGCAGCGCCGGCACCTGCGGCGTGTAGGCCACCCGCGGCGGCACCATTGCCGTGGCCGCCTCGCTTACCGGGCGGCCGTTCCACAGCACCCGGCCCGCGTCGGCGTACAACAACCCCAGCAGCACCTTCAGCAGGGTAGACTTGCCGGCCCCGATGCGGCCCACCACGGCCACGCGCTGGCCGCGTCGTACCTCCAGATCGATGTCCCGGATACCCGCTTCGGAGGCTCCGTAGCGGAACGATACGCCCTCCACGGTCAGGCGTTCGAAGCGGTCGGCAGCGCTCTTGGGCCGGTACGGGATCTTTGGCAGCGGGCCACGCAGGTGCACGCTGCTCGGCGCCACCAGGGCGCGCGGCTCGGCGTCGCCGAACAGCTCCTGCAACCGGTCCAGCGATACCCCGGCCTGGCGCAGGCGGGTCATGAAGCCGCCGAACATGCCGACCGCCTGCTGCGAGAGAAAGGTCAGGTTATAGACGAACAGCGAGAAGTCGCCGACCGTGAAGCTGCCGTCGATCATGGCGCCGGCCGCCACCACCATGATTACCCCGGTACCGATCTGCGCCATGTTGTCGAACCCGGAGCTGAGCAGCTTGGTCAGGAGCTGGTCGCGCACCGCGCCGTCCAGGCGCCGCTCGTTAAGCTGTTCGAAGCGGCGTGTGGCGCGTTCCTCCGCGGACAACGCCTGCAGCGCCGGAATCGCCGCGTACAGTTCGGCGATGAAGCTTGTCACGGCGCCGGTGTCGCGCCGGAACCGGGCATGCACGGTGCTGATCCGCTTGCGCAGGAAGCGCACGATCACCACCACGACGGCCAGTGGCACGAACACCATCGCGGTGAGCAGCGGGTCGATGCCGATCATGACGGCGCCCCCGGCGACCGCGAACGCCAGCGTGCCGACCTGGAAGGAAGCCTCCATCAGCAGCTTCACGACGCCTTCGACGTCGTCGCGCAGCCGGCTGATCGCCTCGCCCGGCGTATGCGGCAGCGCGTGGCCGGCGGGCCGGCTCAGGACGCGTTCCAGGACGTTCTTGCGCAGCAGCGAGGCGAGCGCGAACTCGGTGCGGAAGTGCAGCGGCACGTCGACGAACACCACCACCGAGCGCGCCAGGGCGATGGCCACCAGGCCGCCGCACAGCAGCCAGGGCCCGAACACCAGCGCGCGGGCGCCGCTCAGCTCGTCGAGCAGCACGCGCGAAACGATGCCGATCATCTGGAACGAGACGCCGAACACCAGCACCCGCGCACAGGTCATGAACAGGAAGTTCCACTTGCGGTAGCCGAGCAGCCGCGCCAGCACCGCCAGCCTGCTCACTGCAGCACCTCCTCGGATTCGTGACTGCCGTGCGCGCGCGGCTCCCGGCTGCCGCGCGCGCTGCGCAGCAGTTGCGACAGGCGGGAGGCGGGGTCGGCCAGCAGGTCACCGCGGCGGCCGAACTCCGCCAGCCGGCCGCCGTCGAGCAGCGCGATGCGGTCGGCGCGCATCACCGTGGCCAGCCGGTGGGCGATGATGATCGCGGTGCGTCCCGCGACCAGCCGGTCGACGGCGCGTTCGATGGAGCGCTCGGTGCCGGGGTCGAGGCGCGAGGAGGCCTCGTCGAGCACCACCACGCCCGGTTCGCTGAGCAGGAACGCCCGCCCGAAGGCCAGCAACTGCGCCTGGCCGGCGGACAGCTCCGCGTTCTGGCCGGCCAGCTCGGTGTGGATGCCGTGCGGCAGCTCCCGCCACCACCTGCCCAGACCCAGATCGTCCAGCACCTCGCGTACGCGCTCGTCCGGCACCGCGGTGTCGAACAGGGTCAGGTTGTCGTGTACCGAGCCGTGCACCAGGTCGACGCGCTGGTTGACCATCGCCAGCCGGGCACGCAAATCGGCCAGATCCAGCGAGCGCACGTCGTGGCCGCCGAGCCGGACGCTGCCGCGGTCCACGTCGTAGAATCGGAACAGCAGCCGCGACAGGGTGGTCTTGCCGCTGCCGGTGCGCCCGATCAGGCCCAGCACCTCGCCCGGCGGGACGTGCAGGGAGACCTCTTCCAGCACCGGGTTGGCCGGGTCGTAGCCGAACGTGACCGCGTCGAAGTCGATGGCGAGCGGACCGGGCGCCAGAGACGGCCGGCGCGCTCCGGCGTCGAAGCGTACCGGCGGCGCGGGCAGGGCCGATCGCGCCCGGAACAGCCGCACCGCGCGGCGCGCGGCCGCCGCGGCGCGCTGCAGGTCCTCCATCTGCCACGTTACCACGCGCAGCGGGCGGGACATCATGCCGGCGTAGTGAAACACCAGGTAGGCGACACCGAGCGTGGCGCCGCCGTGCAGGTACAGGAATGCGCCGAGGCCCAGTCCCACGGCAAAGCCGAGCGTATCCACCATCAGCCACGAGTTGACCATGAAGGTGGTACGCATGGCGGCCTTGATCTGGTGGCGAAGGAAACGCCTGGTGAGGCGGTAGAATTGGCGGATCACGAACGGCTGGCCGGCGCTGGTGTGAATGTCCTCCATGCCGGTAAGGGTCTCCTCCAGGAAGCCGAACAGCTCGCCGCTCGCCTGCCGGGTACGCTGCCACTGCTCCACGCCGATGCTGCGCAGCGCCAGCAGCAGGGACCACGACACCGCCACGTAGCCGGCCATCACCGCACCCACCCGCCAGTCCTGGCTGAACACCACCGCCATCACCCCGATGATCACCAGCGCGTTGCCCACGATCTGCACCGCGAACTCGGCAAAGTAGTTGCTCATCAGCGTGATGTCGCCGTCCACCCGCTCGATCATCTCGCCGGGCGTGTGGTCGTGGTGGAAGCGCAGGTCGAGGCGCACCGTGTGGCGCAGCAGGTCGGTGCGCAGGGCGTTGGTGGACTGCCAGCCGATGCGCACGCTCAGGAGGGTGGCAACCACCGTGACGACGTAGGCGAGGGTGGCCGCCCCGCCGTAGGCGGCTCCCCACCACACCAGGTCGGCGAGCGCGGCGCCGGTCGTGGCCGCGTCGATGACGTGGCGAACGATCAACGGCGTCAATGCCTGGGCGCCGGTGCTGGCCAGCAGCAGCACCCCGAGCAGCGCCACGGTGCCGCGCCGGCGGCGCAGGTAGTGGCGCAGCATGCCGAACAGTGTCGCCGGCAGGGCGGAGGGGGCAGCGTCGGTCACCGGAGCCGCAAAGTACGGGTCAGCCGCCGCACCGGGCAACCGGGAGCCGGCGCCGCCGCCGGCAGCGTCACTGCGCCATCAGTCGTACCGGGGGATACGCGGCGTGTACTCCCACACCGCCATCGGATCGACGTCGTCGGGCGGGCTGACGCCGTGTTCGGCCGGCTTCGGAATCGGCCCGTCCAGAATCGGGTCGCCGGTGGCGTCCATCCAGTGCGCCAGCCGTTCACGCAGGTCGGCGAGGGTCGCCGCGTGGCGCGGTTCGCCGGCGAGGTTGGCCGCCTCGTTGGGATCGAACACCAGGTCGTAGAGCTGCTCCTCGGCCATCGGCAGCTCGGCCCAGCCGTGGCGCAGCACCAGGTCCTTGCTGATGCTGTTGTCGCAGTTGGCCAGCGACGGGACGGCGCGGTCGGTAAAGCGCCGAATGTACTTCCACCGCTGGGTGCGGATCATGCGCTGCGGCTCGTACTGGCCGTGGTAGTTGACCTCCGCGAACACCGCGTCGTTGATCTCCTGCGCCTCGCCGCGCACCAGCGGCAGCAGCGAGCGCCCCTGCAGCCACGCCGGCGGATCGATCGCCAGCAGCTCGCACAGGGTCGGGAACAGGTCGATGTGCGACACCAGCGCGTCGCTCACCCGGCCTCCTTCGAAGCCGCCCGGCCCGCGCAGCATCAGCATCACGCCGGTGCCGTGATCGGTCAGGTTGCACTTCATGCGCGGAAACGGCAGGCCGTGGTCGGTGGTGCAGATCACCAGCGTGTTGTCTGCCAGTCCGGCGTCGTCGAGGGCGCCGAGCACCGTGCCGACGCCGTGGTCGAGGGCGGTGAGGCTGGCCTGGTAGGCGGCCATGTCGGCGCGGGTCTCCGGAGTATCGGGAAACGGCGCCGGCGGGCGCACGTAGCGCGCGTCGTCGGCCGGCGCCGGCGGCGGAAACGCGCGGTGCGTCTCGCTGAACCCGACGGTCAGAAAGAACGGCTCCCGCGGCGCGGCGCCGAGAAACTCGGCCGCCGCCGGCGCCACGTCGCGCGCCTTGCGCGACGCGGTCTTGAGGATCTCGTCGTAGCCGATGGTGCGCGGGTCGCGGCGCACGTGCTGAATCCCGCACAGGGTGCTGCGGTAGCCGGCCGTGCGCAGCGTGTGCACCAGGTGGCGGCTCGGATCGGCGAGGTCGAAGCCGCGGTTGACCAGTCCGAACTGGCCGGCGCTGTGCGGGCACATGCCGGTCAGCAGCGCGGCGCGGCTCGGCGAGCAGGTGGGGGCCGCGTTGTGCGCCTGCCGGAACAGCAAGCCCTGCTCGGCGAGCCGCTGCAGGTTGGGCGAGCGCACGCCGTAGCCGTACGGCTGGATGTATCGTCCGGTGTCGTGCGAGTGCAGGTAGATGATGTTGGGGCGTTCCATGCCCCTCACTGTGCCGCCAACACCCCAGCCAATCAACAGCAGCCAATCAACAGCGTTCGATGCGAACCTGTTCGATCAAGTCAGTGCCAGCACGTCGCCCAGGCGGGCGGCGCGCGCGGCGCAGGCGGCGGCGATGCGGTTCGGCGGCTGCCGCCACCAGTTGCGGGCAGAGAAGATCTCGAATTCCAGCGGGCCGCTGAAGCCGGTGGACGCGACCCTCGCCAGAAGCGACTCGAAGTCGATCACTCCGTCGCCGGGCATGCCGCGGTCCAGGCGTACGTCCCCGGTGTCGGGCAGCCAGTCGGCGATGTGCAGATGGAGCAGGCGCGGTCCGGCACGCGCTATCTCGGCGGGCAGTGCCGGGTCCCACCAGGTGGCGTAGCTGTCCAGGGCGATGCCGACGCTGTCACCGGCGTCGAGCAGGTCGCACCAGTCGTTGGCCTGCGCCAGGGTGGTGAGCACGCCGCGGAATGCGCAGGTCATCGGGTGCAGCGGTTCGATGGCCAACCGTACGCCGGCGGCGCGCGCGTCGGGCAGCAGGCGGGAGATGCCTTCCAGGGCACGGTCGCGTGCGAAGCGCAGGTCGCGCTCGCCCTCCTCCAGGCCGCCCGAGATGACAACCAGCGAGCGAGCCCCGATCGCCGCCGCGTCGTCGAGCAAGCGCCGGTTGTGCGCCAGCGCCGCTTGCCATGGGCCGGAGTGGCGCGCAGTGAGCACGCCTCCCGGGCACAGCGCAACCGCCTCCACGCCGTGGTCCGACAGCAGACGAGCCGCCGCCCGTGCGCCGACCGCCGCGAGCTTGTCGTGCCAGACCGCGGTCAGGCCGACCCCCTGCCGCTGCAGGGCCGCCACGCAGGTCGCGAAGTCGGGTTCGAAGCCAAAACAGACCTGGTGGATGCAGAGCGCGGTCAACGGTGTCTCCCGCCGGGCACGTCAGTAGTCGGCGCGACCGCCGGAGACGTCGAACGCCATACCGGTGGTAAAGCTGCACGCCGGGCTGGCCGCGAACACGGTCATGGCGGCGATCTCGTCGATGTGCGCGAAGCGGCCCATCGGGATACGCGCCCGGCGGTCGGCGACGTACTCCGCGGACATGCCCTCCAGGAACGGCGTTTCGGCCATCGAAGGGGTGATGCAGTTCACCAGCACGCCGGACCGCGCCAGTTCGCGGGCGAGCGTCTTGGTGACGCCCACCACGCCGGCCTTGGCCGCGCCGTACGCGATCGCGTCCGGGTTGCCCTCCTTGCCGGCGATCGAGGCGATGTTGACGATGCGCCCGTAGCCGCGCCCCCGCATGCCGGGAATGAGTGCCCGCGAGCACAGAAACACGCCGGTCAGATCGACCGCCAGCACCGCGTTCCACTCGGCGAGCGTGTACTCCCAGGCCGGCTTGGTAGGGCCGTTCACCCCCGCGTTGTTGACCAGGACGTCGACCTCGCCGGCCGCCGCCGCGGCGCCGTTCACCGAAGCCTCGTCGCTCACGTCCACGCGGCGGAAGCGCGCGAAGCAGGGGTCCGCCGACGGCCGCAGGTCCCATCCCTCCACGCGTGCGCCGGCCTCGTGGAGCAGCCGGGATATGGCCAGCCCGATGCCGCGCGCCGCGCCGGTCACCACGGCAGTCTGGCCGGCGAAATCGAGCTTCATCCGGCGCACCGCCGTTGACACGCCGCGGCCGGCCTCCCTACGCTGTGCCGGGCGACGGCCGGCGGGAGCAAGCAGCAGTGGAATCCGACTTCTACGTCAGCGTGGGGCAGCGCACCCGGTTCACCAAGACGGTGGGCGAGTCCGACGTCTACCTGTTCGCCGGCATCACCGGCGACCTTTCCCCCAATCACGTCGACCAAGTGTACATGGAGCGCTCCCGTTTCGGCACCCGCATGGCGCACGGCGCGCTGCTGGTGGGCTTCATGTCCACCGCGTCCACGATGGCGATCGCCCACACCCGTGGCGCGCCCGAGACGCCGGTCTCGGCCGGCTACGACCGCATCCGGTTCATCGCGCCGGTGCTGCTCGGCGACACCATTACGGTGACCTACACCATCGCCGCCATCGACCGGGAGCGGCGCCGCTCCACGGCGGACATGGAGGTCGCCAACCAGCGCGGCGAACTCGTGGCCGTGGGGCGCCACATCCTGCAATGGGTGCCGGGAGAGGAGCCGCCCGCGGCGCCGGCCACCTAGCGCCCCGAACCGCCGCATGCGGCGTATCCCGCTTGCGCGGGTGTGGGTCAACCCGCGGGCGCGAGGGCCACGCTGCGACCGGTGCGCGCGGCTTCGAACAGGGCCAGGGTGGCGGCCAGAGTGCGCTGGCCCTCGCGGCCCGTGACCAGCGGCGCGGCGCCGTCGCGGACCACGGCCGCGAAGTGGGAGAGTTGCAGGGCGAACGCGTCACCGCGCGGCACGCTCACGCTGTCCGCGGCGAGCGGGCTGGTCCAGCTCTTCCTGCCGCGATGGCGCCACACGACCAGGCGGGGGAACTCAAGCGCCGCCTCGGTTCCGAAGAAGCGGACCGGGTTCTGTTCGTTGACCGGGAACTGCGGGCTCTCGCCGGATGCCTGCTCCCAGCTCCACGGCGAGGGGGCGGAGTCGGACATCACCACGCTCGCCAGCGCGCCGCCGGTGAAGCGCAGGGTGAATGCGGCCGAGTCCTCGGTGGCGAAGCCGCGTACCGCGTTGGCAGTGAACCCCGCCACCTCGGCGATGTCGCCGGCCAGGTAGCGCAGCAGGTCGATCTCGTGGATCAGGTTGGTCAGCACCGGCCCGCCGCCCGGCTGCCGGCGCCATGCCGCCTTGAAGTAGCTGTCCGGCTTGCACATGCACCAGATGGTGCTGACTCCCACCAGCCGGCCCACGACGCCCTCGTCGAAGAGCCGTTTCGCCGCCGCCGCCGCCGGGTTGTAACGCCGGTGGTGGCCGACCAGCAGCGCCACGCCGGCCTGTTCTGCCGCGCGGATCAACCGCTCGGCAGACTCGACGGTGGCGCAGATCGGCTTCTCGACCAGCACCGGCACGCCGGCCCCGATGCAGCGCAGCGCCACCTCCTCGTGCAGCCCGGTCGGCGAGGCCACGATGACGCCGTCGATCGGTTCACCGGACAGCAGCTCATCGACCCCGCGGCAATAGCGTGCGCCGTGCTCGCGCGCCGCCTGCTCGGCGGCCGCATCGGGGTCGACCACCGCGGCCAGCCGACACTCCTCGCTTGCGGCCAGGTAGCGGATGTGCTTGCGGCCCATGTAGCCGGCACCAATCACGGCAATGCGCAGCGCGCCCATCAGGCCCCCTCCCTACTCGGAGAAGTGCGCGCCGGCCATTGCCGCCGGCGGCCGCGGCATCAGCGGGCGGAACGCCATGCGGGCCAGGATGTCGGCCTCCAGGTCGACGCCGGGCGCAGTCTCGTCCAACCGCAGCCCCGTGCCGGTCAGCGTGAACACGGCGCGCTCGGTCACGAAGCGCACCGTCTGGCCGCGGGCCATTGCCTGTGAGCCGGAAAAAGTAATCTGCGCCACCTTGCGTACGAACTTGGCGATGGCGCCGTGGCGATGCACGGCCAGCCGGCCATTGACCGGCCGCACGTCGGCGCCCTTGGCCTCGAAGGTGCCGCAGAACACCACCGTGCGCGCGTTGTCGGCGATGTCGACGAAGCCGCCCGGCCCTACCGTGAGCCCGCCGAGCTTGGAGGCATTCACGTTGCCGGTCGCGTCCACCTCCCCGAACCCGAGGAACGCAATGTCCAACCCGCCGCCGGAGTAGAAGTCGAACTGCGACGGGGCGTCGATCATCGCGGTCGGGTTGCGCGCGTAGCCGAACAGCATCCCGGTGAGCAGGTCGCCGCCGTAGGTGCCGTGCTCGATCGTCTGGTAGTAGAGGCCGGTTTCGCCGCGCGCGGCCACCATCGCCGCCACCGCGTCCGGAATCCCGAAGCCGTAATTCACCGTGTCGCCGGGCTTCAGTTCCATGCGCGCGCGCCGCGCCACCACCTGGCGTATGTCGAATGGGGGCGGCGGTGGCGCTTCGACCGCCCGGCGACGCTCCCCCGACAGCGAGGGATCGTAACCGATGGCATAGCTCTGCCGCTGCTCCGGGTCGACCACCACGGCGTCCACCAGCACGCCGGGAATGCGCACGGCGCGGGCGGGCAGGCTGCCCTCCGGCACCAGCTCCTTCACCTGTACGATTACCGTGCCGCCGCTGTTGTGTGCCGCCGCCGCCATGGCGTACAGGTCGACGTTGGCCGGCTCCCGGTCCAGGCTCACGTTGCCCTCGGCGTCGGCGCAGGAACCCTTCAGCAGCGCCGCGTCGATGGCGAACGGGCGGTAGCGCAGCAGCTCGCGGCCGTCGATCTCCACCAGCTCCACCAACTCGTCGCGCGCGCTCTTGTTGAGCCGGCCGCCCTCGTGGCGCGGATCGGCGAACGTGCCGAGGCCGACGTGGGTGAACAGCCCCGGGCGGCCGGCCGCGATCTCGCGCAGCAATTGCATCACCACGCCGCCGGGCAGCACGTACGCCTCGATCTTCTCGCTGCGCGCCAGTTCCTGCATGCGCGGCGACCACACCCAGTGGCCGCCGATCACCCGCCGCACCAGCCCCTCGTAGGCGAAGCAGTTCATGCCGCGCCGGTCGCGGTCGCCGATGCCGAGCGCGTGCACGCAGGTCAGTCCGCGCGGCGCGCCGGTGTCAAGAAAGCGGCGCTCCACCGCCTGGTGCAGCGTGGTGGCCTCGCACAGCCCGCCGCCGCCGCCCACCAGCCCGACGGTGGCCCCGTCCTCGATCAAGGCCGCCGCCGCCGCCGCCGCCATCACCTTGTTCGGTTTCATGGCTGTGCGTCCCTCGGCGGGCGTCCGGCACCGCGTGCGCCGCCGGCGGTCCGGCGCTCGCCGGCCCGCGTGCAGGTCTACCCCCCGCCGGTCTCGAAGTTGATCATCCAGCCGATGCCGAATCGGTCCGTGCAGGTGCCGAAGTAGGCGCCCCAGAACTGGTCCTGCATCGGCATGGTCACGCGCCCGCCGTCGGACAGCTTCGCGAACAGCTCGTCCGCCTGTTCCTTGCTGTCGGGTCCGAGGGAGAGCGCAAAGTTGGTGCCGGTGACCGGCAGCGGGCTGAACTGCTCGATGGTGTCGCTGCCCATCAGCACGCCGCCGCCCACCGGCAGCGTGACGTGCATGATCAAGCCCTTCGCCTCCTCGGGCACCGGCATGTCCGCGGGGCCATCCGCAAACGTCTGCATGAACAGGAAGTCACCGCCGAATACGGTGCGGTAGAACTCGAACGCCGCGCGGCACTCGCCGGCGAACGTCAGGTAAGCATTGATGGTCATGATTGGTCCGCGCACAGGATACGGCACCCCGGGCGCGCCCGGCAACGCCGGCATTCGCGCAACGTCAAGGGCGTCACCCCGACGGTAGCGGCGGAGAACGCCACCGGATACAGTACGCCCGATCATGGCTGACACTTCCAACTGGCAACCGCGCGTCGAGAACGGCTGCCTGTTCATCGACACCGCCGAACGCCGCGGGCCAATGCTGCAGCATCACGCCTGCCCCGGCATCGGCTCCTACGTTCATCCGCTGCGCATCGGTCCCCGGCACCTGTGCCTTACCGAGGACAGTCCCTGGCATCACCCCCACCAGCACGGCATCCAGACCCGCTTCGTGGGCATCAATGGCAGCGACTTCTGGCACTATCCAGGCCAGCGCCCCGGGCAGACGCTGGGCCGGATCAATCCCGGCCTGCCGCGCATCACCGGCACGCAGCCGCCGCGCTGGGTGATCGAGGCGCTCTTGCAGCATGCCGACGGGCAGCACGTGGCGGCCGACCGCCAACAGTGGCAGCTCGGGCGCGACGGCGACCTGCTGCTGCTCGACCTGGAGTGGACGCTGCGCGCGATCGTGGACCTGCGCATCGAGCCGTACCTCTACGGCGGCCTGTACGTGCGCATGCCGTATCGGCGCCACCTCGGAGCCCAGGTGGTCACCTCCACCGGCAATCGGGACGGCGACGCCGAGCAGCAGCGGGCGGCGTGGGTGGACGTGCACATGCCGATCGACCAGGCGCGGCGCGGCGACGACGCACCGGCCAGCGCCGGGATCGCGGTGTTCGACCATCCCGGCAATCCGGGCCACCCTGCCCACTGGCGCGTCGACGGCCAGTTCGGCATCAACCCGGCGCCCAGCATAGCGGGGGCCATCGACCTCGCCGCGGGCGGCGCGCTGCACCTCCGCTATCGCCTGCTGGCACACGAAGGCCCGCTCCCGGAAGCCGGGATCGCCGACCTGTTTGCCGCGTACGCCGCAGGTTAGCTGCGCGCTTGCGCAGCCCGCCTTTGCGAATCGGTTTGACCGCGGCGCCGGCGGCGTGGTAGTTTGGACCCCGAGTTACGAGACGGCGAGATTCGGAAAAGAGCGATTTGCAGCGATGTACGCGTTGGTAGAAATTCAAGGTCGGCAGTATCGGGTGCGCGAGGGCATGCACGTCACGGTGGAACGCATGGCGGGGATCGGCGACACGGTTGAGTTGAACAACGTGCTGCTGGTGGCGGCAGACGGCGAAACCAGGATCGGGCGTCCGCACGTACCCGGAGCCAAGGTCACGGCCACGCTCGCGGACCATCCGCGCGGGCCCAAGGTGATTGTCTACAAGTTCCGCCGGCGCAAGAATTACCGGCGCAAGCGAGGCCATCGTCAGGCGTTGACGCGGCTGCGCATCGAGAAGATCGACGCCGGCACCTGAGGCTTGAAGCCGGCACCTGAGGGGAGAACAGCGTGGCACACAAGAAGGGCGGAGGAAGCTCGCGCAATGGGCGCGATTCCCGAGGCAAGCGACTCGGCGTCAAGCGCTACGGCGGCGAACAGGTTGCCGCGGGGGCCATCCTGGTGCGCCAGCGCGGCACCAGGATGCATGCCGGGGAGAATGTCGGCGTGGGTCGCGACTACACCCTGTACGCCCGCGTCGGCGGCACGGTGATATACAAGAGCCGGCTCGGACGCAAGTTGGTCGCGATCGAACCGCTCGGCTGAGTCGTAGCGGGAGCGACTTCCAAATCGACAGGTCAGGAGCTGGCGTGGCGCGTGTCGGAGCGAGATTCGTCGACCGAACGGTGATCACGGTCAGTTCCGGAAGCGGCGGCAGCGGCGCGGTATCGTTTCGCAGGGAAAAGTACGTTCCGCGCGGCGGGCCGGACGGTGGCGACGGTGGCCGCGGCGGCGACGTGTTGTTCACCGTGCGGCACAATGTACACACGCTCGCGCACTTGGCGGGGCGCCACCACTACCGGGCCGAGGATGGGGCGCCGGGCAGACGCCGCCGGCAGCACGGCGCCGACGGCAAGCCGGTTCGCATTGCGGTGCCGCCGGGCACGCTGGTGCGCGATGCCGGCAGCGGCGAGGTGCTGCACGACCTGGCCGGACGCGACGACGAGTGGCTGTGCCTGCACGGGGGCGCCGGCGGCGCCGGCAACGTGCGGTTCGCCAACTCGGTGCGGCGGGCGCCGCGCTTCGCCACGCCGGGCCGGCCCGGGCGCGTGCTGCAGGTGCGGCTGGAACTGCGCAGCATCGCCGATGTCGGGTTCGTTGGCCTGCCGAACGCCGGCAAGTCGACGCTGCTCGCCGCGCTGACCAACGCGCGCCCGAAGATCGCCGCCTACCCGTTTACCACCATCGTGCCCGGACTCGGCACCATGCGCGTGAATGACGCCGCGGCTTTCGCGGGTGGCGGCGCGGAGCCGGGGCGGGGGAAGCCGCCGCCGCGCGGCGGGGAACACGGCGGCGACAGCCGGGTCGCCGCGCGCCCGGCGCCGGCGCCCGGTTGGCACGCACAATCGGAGGTGGTGCTCGCGGACATCCCGGGCATCGTTGCCGGCGCATCCGGCGGCACCGGCCTCGGCTTGCAGTTCCTGGACCACATCGCGCGAGCGCGCATGCTTGCCTACGTGATCGACCTTACCGACGACGGCGATCCGCTCGCCACGCTGGAGGCGGAATTGCGTGCGTACGACGCGTCGCTGATCGACCGGCCGCGCCTGCTGGTGGGCACCAAGCAGGACCTGGACACCGATGGCGTGTTGCGCCGCCGGCTGCGGATGCGCTGCCCGCACGACGAGGTAGTGGCGGTGTCCGCCCACGACGGTTCCGGCCTGTCCGATCTGCGCAGCGCACTCGGCCGGCTCGCGCGCGCCGCGTGAGGCCGCCGGGTGCGGCTGCGGGCGTCGGTACGGCCGCCGGCGCCGCGCCCGCACGCCCGCCGCGCGTGGCACTGCTCGGCGGCTCGTTCGATCCCGTCCATGTCGGGCACCTGCACATCGCGGAGGTCGTGCTGGCGTGCGCCGGCTACGACCGCGTGCTGTTGGTGCCGGCCCACCTGCCGGCGCACAAGCCGTCGGCACGCTTGGCCGACGCCGCCCATCGCGTGCGCATGCTGCAACTCGCGGTTGCCGGACACGAGCGGCTGGCGGTCAGCGACGTTGAGGTACGGCGCGGCGGCGTCTCGTACACCGTCGACACGGTGCGCGAACTGCAGGCGCGCGGCGTGATCGGCAAGCGTCCGGGGCTGGTCGTCGGCGACGACCTGGGCGACGACCTCGACACCTGGCGGGAGGCGGCCACCCTGTTCGGCATGGTTGAGCTGCTGGTGGCGCGCCGCAGCCGGTCACCGCTGCCGCTCTCGTGGCCGCACCGTGTGCTGGCCAACCACCGGCTGCCGATCTCCTCGTCGGAGCTGCGCCGGCGCGTCGGGACCGGTCAGGTGATACGCGCCCTGGTGCCCGACGCGGTCGAAGCATACATTCGGGAGCACAGGTTGTATGGCTTCTCGCCGCGAGGATAGCCCGCCATGCGCGTGACTGGCGGCCGCAGCGGGCGCCGCGATTTCAGCTACCTCCTGTTGTTGGCGATCGTGGCGCTGCTCGCGGCAACCGCGGTGTTCGCCGCCACCCGCCTGCGCACCGACGAGGTCTCGCGCTGGCTGGAAGAGCACGATCTCCTGGTCGGCCTGGTGGTGATCTCCGACCCGCGCCATCGCATCGCCGTGGAGGTGCTCCTGATCGATCCCCATACCGGCCGCGCCGGGTTGCTGCTCATTCCCGGCAACGTCGGCGCGCTGATCGCCAGCCGCAACCGCATGGACGCGCTGGAGACGATCTATCGCGACGGCGACGTGGCGCCGCTGCGCGGCAAGGTGGAGGAGCTGCTCGGCGTGGAGCCGATGTACGTGCTCGAGATCACCGGCGACCGCATGCGCGACCTGGTGGATCTGCTCGGCGGCGTCGAGGTGTTCGTGCCCGAGCCGGTCGACCAGGAGGACGCCGAGGGCCGCGTGCTGCTGCCGGCGGGCGCGGTACTTCTGGATGGCGACAAGGCGCTGGAGTACCTGCGCTACCAGGCACCCGACGAACCCGACGTGGAGTGGGCCGCCCGCGTCCACCGCCTGATGCAGGGGGCGCTTCGCGCGGTCGGCGAGCAGCGCCGGATGCTGCTGCACGCGGACGTCCAGCGCTACCTGCACCAGCGCATTGGCAACGACCTGACGCAGGCCGGGTTCGCCACCCTGCTCGCCTCGCTCACCGAGATCGACAGCGAGCGGATGATCTTCCAGTATACGATCGGCCAGCCGCAGACAGTCGACGGGCGCACGCTCATTTTCCCGCACTACGACGGCGCCCTGTTGCGCGAGGCGGTGACGCAGGTGGTCGCCGCGCTGGTCAGCGGCCAGACGGACTCGGTGGCATCGGCCAACGTGGAGATTCTGAACGGCTCCGGAGTGACCGGCCTGGCGCGCGGCGCCGCACCGGTGCTGCAGAGCTTCGGGTTCCGGGTGGCGCGGGTCGCCAATGCCGATCATCATGGCTACGCGGCCACCGAGGTGATCGACCGCCGCGGTCGGCTGGAGGTGGCGCAGCGGGTGGCCGACTTGATGGAGTGCGGGACCGCTCGCACCGAACCGCACGCGGAGGCGGACACCGACAGCGAGATAGACGTGACCGTGATTCTGGGAGGTGATTTCAACGGAAGATCCTGTACCGAATAGACCCGCCAAATCGGACAGCCGCCGCGCCACGAGCCGTGCGGCGGCTGCGGACGATCGGCCCGCCGATGCCCCGCCGCCACCGGCAACGCTCGGCGAGGACGCCGTGTGCGCGCTCGCGCGCCTGCTCGCCGACCACCGGTGCGAGAACCCGGTGATCCTGGACATCGCCGCCGTCAGCGACGTGGCCGACTACTTCGTGATCGCGACCGTGCGCAGCTCAACCCATCTCGCCGGCGTGTACGGCTACCTGATGCAGTACTGCAAGGAACAGGGCATGGAACCGCTGGGGGGCTCCAAGCGGATGGCGAACAACCCGTGGCTGCTGGTGGATCTCGGACCCGTGGTAGTGCACCTGATGGAACGCGAGACGCGCGAGTACTACGAACTGGAGAGACTCTGGTTCAACGGGCGCCGCGTTCCCGTCCGATCACCCGCCGGCGGTGGGCCGGCGGAGTGACGTTCCGCGGCGGTCAGAGCGCCGGTCAGAACTCTTCCAGGTCGAGATCGTCGTCGTCCGGATCGTCCAGGTCGTCATCGTCGTCGAAAATGGCATCGACGAATCCGTCATCGTCGGCGTCACCTGCGCCGTCGTCGTCATCGTCGTCATCGTCATCGTCGTCGTCGTCGAAGTCGTCCGTTTCGTCGTCGAGATCGTCCTCCTGGAATCCCTCGTCATCGAGGTCGTCGTCGTCCAGGTCGTCGTCGAAGTCGTCCAGATCCTCAAGATCGGTTCCGTGGGCCGTGAGCTTGCGGTAACCGGGCAGGCGATTGCCGAGGCCGGCGCCCGGCTGACCTGAAGCAGCGAGCGGCATTGCCGTCACATACCGAGACAAATGTTCCTCCCCACCATCGTTCAGCAGCGTTGGTCGCCACGCCGAGTGGCGATGGCGCACTATAGAATCCCCCGGCGCGGTTGTGTCAACGGCCACTTCGGCAAAGCACGTACTCCGCGCGGCGGGGGCGCGGCCGGCCCTGCGAGCACGCGGGCGTTGAAGCACTGGACAGCGGCGGCACGGAAAACTAATATTATGGTGTTGACCGTTGCTCCCGGGCGTCTGCGGTGGGTGTTTGCAGGCGGTGGGTCGCGGCGGTCTCCGGGCAGCGTGGTTCCCGCGGAGGACCCAGTGGAGATCACCGACATTCGCATTACGCGCAACGCGGTCGCCGGCAAGCTCCTGGCGTACGTCTCTGCCACGTTCGACCACTGTTTTGTGGTGCACAACATCAAGATCATACTCGGGCGCGGCGGGCCATTCGTGGCGATGCCGAGCCGCAAGACGCAGAGCGGTCGCTACCGGGACATAGCCCACCCTATCACCGCGACGTTTCGCGACGTGCTGCAGACGCGGATCCTCGATGACTACCGGCGTAGCGAGGAGGCTGCCGCCGCCGGTCCGGAACCGGGCCCCGAGGATTGAGGGATGTTCACGGCGAGCGCGCCCGTGCCAGAATGGCTGCTCCCGTTGGGACGTCGGCAAGTGGTAAGCCACCGGTTTTTGGTACCGGCACTCGCAGGTTCGAATCCTGCCGTCCCAGTCTGCGAATCGAACCGTCCGCACGGCGCCGTGCCGGCATGAGCCGGCGCGGCGTCTGAATCCACACAACGAAACAGGAGCCTGACATGTCCGACCGAAGCCTGACCGCCGAGTTGCGAACCCGGACCAAGAAGGGAGCGGCGCGCCGCCTGCGCCGAGAGGGGCGCATTCCGGCCGTGATGTACGGACATCGCGAGCCGCTGCTGCTGAGCATCGATGCGCGCGAGTTCTCGCGCAAGTTTCAGCGCATCTCCGAGAGCACCATCATTCACCTGTCGGCCGGGGGCGACACGTACGACGTGCTCGTCAAGGACTTCCAGATCGACCACCTGATCGAGCGGCTCGATCACATCGACTTCTTCGAGATCGAACGCGGGCGGGTGCTGCGCGCGCGGGTGCTGTTGCATTTCGTCGGCAGCCCGGTCGGCGTCCGCGAAGGCGGCCTGCAGGAGTTGCTGGTGCACGAGGTGGAGGTGGAGAGTCTGCCCCGCGACCTGCCCGAGAAGATCGACGTAGACATCGAAAACCTCGGCGTGGGGCAATCGGTCCACGCCAGCGACCTGGTAGTTCCCGACGGCGTGCGCGTGCTTACTTCCCAAGACCAGGTGATCGCACTGATCGCCCACAAGGTTGAGGAAGTCGATGAAGAGGAAGACGAGGTGGACGAAGAAGCCGTCCTGGAAGGCGAGGCCGACGAGGACGAGTAGCGCCGCCTGCCGCCGGCCGCGTTCGGCGGCCGTCGGGGCGAAGCTGATGGCATTGGTATTGGTCGGTCTGGGCAACCCCGGACGGCGCTACGCGCGCAGCCGCCACAACGCGGGCTTCCAGGTGGTGGAGTGTCTGGCGGCTCGTTCCGGCCAGCCGTTGAAGCGCCGGCGGCGCCGCAACTACGCGCTCGCGCACCTGCACGTGGCCGGCGCGCGGCTCACCGTCGTGCAGCCGCACACCTACATGAACGGGTCCGGCGACATCGTCAAGCCGGTGCTGGCGGAGTGCGACGCCGGCGTGCCGGAACTGGTGGTGGTGTGCGATACCATGGACCTCGCGCCCGGCGCGAGCCGGCTGCGGCTGTCCGGCTCGTCCGCCGGCAACCGGGGGCTGGCCTCGGTGCTGCGCGTGTTGAGGACCGACGAAGTGAAGCGGATCTACCTCGGCGTCGGCCGCCCGCTGCCGGGTGTCGCGGTGATCGACCACGTCCTGAGCAGGCCGCCGCCCGCCGACGCCCGGGCCATAGCCGAGGCGGTGGAGCGGGTCTGCGACCACGTCGGCCTGTTGCTGGCCGGCGACTACCAGGGCGCCATGAACCGGATCAATCAACGCTCCGCACCGGCGTCCACGTGACCCGCGGCACTGTGCCTGACCCGGTGGCGGCGGCGCGCGCCGTGCTGCGCGAGGTGGCCTTGCCGCGCCCGTGCACGGTGGTTGCGGCCATGTCGGGGGGAGCGGACTCCGCCGCCCTGGCGCTGGTGCTGCAGCACCTGGCGGCGGAGCTGGAGATGCGCGTGGTGGGCGCCCACTACGATCACGGCATTCGCGACGCCGCGTCGCGGGCCGCGGAGCGGGCCGCGGTTAGGGAGCAATGCGCGCGCCTCGGGGTGGCGCTGCACGAGGGCGGCGCCGGTGACGGCGAGTTGCACCAACGGCGGCGCGCCACCGGGCGCAGCCTGGAGGAGCTGGCGCGCGAGCGGCGCTACGGCTTTCTGCTGGCGGTCGCGGCGAGCTGCGGCGCGGCGGCGGTGGCCGTGGGGCATCATCTCGACGACAACCTGGAGACCATCCTGATGCGCGCGCTGCAGGGCAGCCTGCGCGGCGGCGGCATCGCCGCGCGCAGCGGGCCGGTGCTGCGCCCGCTGCTCAGCGTGCGGCGCGAGGAGTTGCGCCGCTGCGTGGCGGAGGCCCGCCTGCCGGTAATGGAAGACCCCGGCAACGCCGACCCGGCGATGCTGCGCAACCGGGTGCGCGAGTTGCTGCCGGCGTTGGAGGCGGCCGTGCCGGGCACGGCTCGCAATCTGCCCCTGCTGGCGCACGGCGGCGCCGCCGCGTGGCGCGAACTGGTCGCTCGGTCGCGGCGCGCGGTGCCGTGGCGCTATGCCCGCGACGCGCGCTGGGGCAGCCACTACCGGGTGGCGGCCGGCTTGTTCTGGAGCGCGCCGGCGGAGGTCCGCCAGGCCGCCCTGTACCAGGCGTGGGACGCGGTCACCAGCCGCGGCGTCAGCGGCCGGCGCGACCGGGCGCGTCTGCCGCGCCGCTTCCTGCAGCCGCTGCTCGCCGAGCGCGCGCCACCGCGCCGCCTGCTCACCGCCGGCCACGGGGTGTGTATCGCCTGCGACCTGCGCACCGTCGTGGTGGCGCGCCGCCGCGCCGCGCCCGCGGACGCACATTGACTCTTGACGCCGGGCGCGTGCCGCCGCCGGGCGCGCGCCGCCACCGGCACCGTGCAGCCGCGCGACGTCGCCGGCCTTGCCGAGCCGGGGTCGGGCCCGGTTGTCCTGCGTGCCGCTTACCGATATGTTATCGGAGTCGGGTTCGGTTCCTCGCGGGCGCGTCCGACGTATAGAATAACGCTACCGGAATGTGTCCCACATCCTCCCAACCGGCAATCGCGGCGGGCGAAAAGCAAACCCGGTTCGGGTCGCTCCCTCCGCTGCCACGCAGTTGCGCGCCGCATCCTTGGTGCTTGGTGCGTACCGTGGCGGTTGGGGCCATGAGTGGCGGAAGGCGTGCGCCGCGTGTGGGCGGCGGGCGTTCGCGGCGCAGGGCGGCCGGCACCGGCGGTGCCCCGCGGAGGCATTGTGAGTAACGGAGAAAACAACAACTCGCAGAAACGAGGTCCCGACTCCGGGTTCCCGAAGTTCAACTTCAACAATCGCGTCGCCCTCATAACGCTGCTGATCCTGATCGTCTTCTTCATCTTCTTCTTCGTTTACAACCAGGGCTCGCTGACGCAGGAGATCCCGTACTCCGTGTTTCTGAACTACGTGAACCAGGACATGGTGGAATCGGTCAAGATCATCGACGGCTACGAAATCCAGGGGCAGCTCAAGGGGCGCCCCGGCGAGTACTTCAAGACCAACATTCCCTACTCCGATCCCGATCTGCTGCGCACGCTGCAGGAAAAGACGGTGCAGGTCACCGGTGGGCCGCGCAACGTGTCGCCGCTGCGGGTGTTCATCGACTTCCTGCCCTGGATGCTCGGCTTCGTGTTCATCTGGTTCATGTTCCGTCAGGTACAGGGCAGCGGCAATCGCGCGTTCTCGTTCGGCAAGAGCCGCGCCAAGCGTTTCGTGGAGAGCAGCAAGAAGATCAACTTCACCGATGTCGCCGGCCAGGACGAGGCCAAGTACGAGTTGCAGGAGGTGGTGGAGTTCCTCAAGAACCCCGGCAAGTTCGCCAAGATGGGGGCGCGCATCCCCAAGGGCGTGCTGCTGGTCGGCATGCCGGGGACCGGCAAGACGCTGCTCGCCAAGGCGATTGCCGGCGAGGCCAACGCGCCGTTCTTCCACATGTCCGGATCCGACTTCGTCGAGATGTTCGTCGGCGTCGGCGCCAGCCGGGTGCGCGACCTGTTCGACCAGGGACGCAAGAACGCACCCTGCATCCTGTTCATCGACGAACTCGATGCCGTCGGCCGCACGCGCGGGGCGGGCTACGGCGGCGGTCACGACGAGCGCGAGCAGACCCTCAACCAGATGCTGGTGGAGATGGACGGGTTCGACACCAAGGAAGGGGTGATCATCATTGCGGCCACCAACCGGCCCGACGTGCTGGACCCCGCGCTGCTGCGCCCGGGCCGCTTCGATCGCCAGGTGGTCGTGGACATGCCGGACGTGCGCGGGCGCGAGGAGATCCTCGCCATTCACATCAAGAAGATCCCCACCGCGGCGGGCGTG
This sequence comes from Spirochaetaceae bacterium, assembly GCA_028821475.1. Taxonomy (GTDB): domain Bacteria; phylum Spirochaetota; class Spirochaetia; order SZUA-6; family Bin103; genus Bin103. The sequence goes on along the minus strand of JAPPGB010000106.1, from coordinate 14,531 downwards.
GACCTGAATCGGGTGGCGCGCGCGACGCCCGGCACGTCCGGCGCCGATCTGGCCAACATCGTCAACGAGGCGGCCTTGCTGGCGGCACGCCAGAACAAGGAGCGGGTGGAGATGATCGACTTCGAGGATGCGCGCGACAAGATCATGATGGGCGTGGCGCGCCGCTCCAAGGTGGTGGAGCCGAAGGAACGCGAGATGACCGCCTACCACGAATCGGGCCACGCGCTGCTGCACTACCACCTTGAGAATGCCGACCCGTTCCACAAGGTGACCGTGGTCCCGCACGGGCGCGCTCTCGGCGTGGCGTTCTCGTTGCCCGAGAAAGACTACTACTCGCGCGGCAAGGCCTGGCTCATGGACCGGATCGCCATCACCATGGGCGGCTACGCGGCCGAGCGGCTGATCTACAACGAGACCACAACCGGCGCGCAGAACGACATCGAGCAGGCCACCGAGCTGGCTCGCAAGATGGTGTGCGAGTGGGGCATGAGCGACGCGCTCGGTCCGATCTCGTACGGGCAGAAGGACGAGCCGATCTTCCTGGGCAAGGAGATCGCCCGCCACAAGGACTACTCGGAGGATACGGCGCGGGTCATTGACAGAGAGGTGAACGCCATCATCAACTCGCGGCTGGAACGGGCGCAGGAGGTGCTCGACGAGCATCGCGACCAGCTCAAGCTGCTGGCCACGACGCTGGTCGACAAGGAGACGCTGGACGACGCCGAGATCCGCGCCCTGCTCGGTTTTCCGCCGCGCGCTTCGGCCGATGGGGAGACCAGTCAAAGAGCGAGCTAGCAGTTCGTGGCAAGACGCCGGCCGCTTCCGAGCGGCGATCCCGTAAGGTCGCGTCTCTTCCTGGTACTGGTGGGCATGGTACTGCTGGCCGGCGGTTGCGCTACGACGCGCGGGCCGGCCCTCCCTCCGGCGGCCTCCACGGCATACTTCAAGGCGGACATCGAGCGCCAGTTGGCGGCCGGAGAGCCGTTGCGCGCCCTGCAGAACATCTGGTCCCTGGAGACTCAGGAGCCGGCCCGGGTCCCGGCGGACGACCTGAGGGGATTGCGCCGCAGTGCGATCCGTGCGCTGCGCGACGACCTGGAGGTGGCGCGGCGCGAGCAGCGCTACCTGGATGCGGTGGCGCTGGCACAGTCGCTGGCCGCGGTCGGCGGGGACACGCCCTCCGCGCACCGAGCTTCGCTGACCGAGTTCTACCACGGCGAGGTGCAGCGCCTGATCGGCGCCGGGCGGCAGGTCAGCGCGCTGATAACCGGCCTGCGCGCGGCGCGTGAGCGGCTGCTGCCCGCTGACTATCTACCGGTGTTGCGCGATCTGGCGGTGGAGGCACGCAGCCGGTACGCGCTGGCGGTGCTGGCGGACGCGGCCGCGGCCGGCGTCCGCGAGCTGCCGGTGCCGGAGCTGCCGCCGCCGGCGTCCTACGAGGAGATGCTCGCCGGCACCGTCACCGTGTGGGTAGACCGCGGGGTTGCCATTCGCCGCGGCGTCGGCTATCCGGACCGGGTGATCGGAAGCGGTTTCTTCATCGATCGCGACGGGCACCTGCTGACCAACTACCACGTGATCAGCAGCGAAGTGGACCCGGCGTACGAGGGCTATTCGCGCCTCTACATCCGGCTTTCGGAGCAGCCCGACGAGCGGGTGACCGCGCGCGTAGTCGGGTACGACCCGGTGTTCGACCTCGCCCTCCTGAAGGCGGAGGTGACCCCGGAGTACGTGTTCAGCGCCGTTTCCGGCGCGCACCCGGCGCCCGGCGACCCGATCACGGCGATCGGCACCCCCGGAGACATCTCCCTGGCCAAGACGGTAACCTCCGGCATCGTGTCCGCCGTCGGGCGGCGGTTCCTGCAGGTCGGCGACGCGCTGCAGGTCGATGCGCCGCTCAACCCCGGCAACAGCGGCGGTCCGCTGCTGAACGCGGACCGCGAGCTTGTCGGCGTCACCTTCGCCGGCATGGAGCAGTTCGAGGGCATCAACTTCGGCATCGCCTCGGAGTGGATCGAGCGCGTGCTGCCCAAGCTGTACGAGGGTGGGGCGGTGTCGCACCTGTGGCTGGGCGTCAGCGTGCATCGCCGCGACGCGGGGCTGGTGGTGGACTACGTGCTGCCCGGCGGGCCCGCGGACTTGGCCGGAATCGACGCCGGCGACGTGCTGGTACGATTCGGCGACTACGCCGTGGAAGACATCGTCGGGGTGCAGCGCCACCTGCTCGGGTTCCCGGCACCCGCGCTGGTCGAGGTAGACGTGCGCCGCGGCGGCCGCGAGCGGCGTCTGCTGGCGCTCCTGGGACCGCGCCCGCCTTTGCCGCTGGATGAGGCGTTGCAGCGCGACACGTGGCAGGACGCGCTGGTGGCGCTGTTCGGTCTCGGTGTAGAGCACGTGGGCCGCACGCTGTTCCGGGACGAATACCGGGTGACGGCGATCGTGCCCGGATCGGTTGCCGACGACTCACGCATCTCGGTGGAAGACCCGGTGTGGCTGGAGGAGTTCGCGCTGGACGAGGAGTCCCGGACCGCCTACCTGCGCCTGGTGGTGCGCGGGCGGCTCACCGGGTTTCTGCAGGCATCCGTGCTGCTGGCGGCGCCGCTGGAGCAGGCCAATCTGCTGTAGCGCGCGGCGGCGCGCGCCGGGCGTCAGTCGGCCGGCGGCTTCAGTACCGCCAGGAAGGCGGACTTGGGCAACTGAACGTCGCCGATCTGCTTCATGCGCTTCTTGCCCTCCTTCTGGCGCTCAAGCAGCTTGCGCTTGCGGGTAATGTCACCGCCGTAGCACTTCGCGGTTACATCCTTGCGTACCGCCGACACCGTCTCCCGGGCAATGATCTGGCTGCCGACCGCACCCTGAATGGGCACCTTGAACTGGTGGCGCGGGATTTCGTCCTTGAGCCGCCGGCAGATCTCGCTGGCGCGCGCTCGGGCGTTGTCGCTGAATACCAGTTGCGCGAGCGCGTCCACCGGGCGCCCGTTGAGCAGGATGTCGAGCCGCACCAGGTGCGAGGCACGGTACTCGGTGAGCTCGTAGTCGAACGACGCATAGCCGCGGCTGATCGACTTCAAGGTGTCGTAGAATTCGTACACCACCTCCGCGAGCGGCATGTCGTAGGTCAATTCGACGCGCCGTTCGTCGAGGTAGTTCATGGTGTTCTGCACGCCGCGCCGGTCGAGGCACAGCTTGATGACCGCTCCCACGTAGGTGGTGGGGGTGATGATGCTCGCGCGGATGAACGGCTCTTCACTGTACTCGACGTGGCCCGGATCGGGGTATTCGAGCGGGTTGTCGATGAAGCACTCGGTACCGTCGGTGAGTACCACCCGGTAGCGCACCGTGGGCACGGTCACGATCACCGCCAGGTCGAACTCGCGCTCCAGGCGCTCCTGCACGATTTCCAGGTGCAGCATGCCGAGAAAGCCGCACCGGAAGCCGAAGCCGAGCGCCGCCGAGCTGTCCTTCTCGTAAGTCAGGGCGGCGTCGTTGAGCGCGAGCCGGTCAAGCGCCGCGCTGAACTCGCCGTAGTCGTCGGCATCGACCGGATAGACGGAGGCGAACACCACCGGCTTTACGTCGCGAAATCCTTCCAGCGGACGTTCGCACGGCAGGTCGGCGCGCGTCACGGTGTCGCCGACGCGGGCGTCGGCAATGCGCTTCACGCCGGCGACCAGGTAGCCCACGTCGCCGGCCTTCAGCTCCGCGGTGCGCTGCGTGGTGCCGACGCCGAAGGTGCCGGTCTCCTCCACCACGTGCGTTCCGCCGGTTGACCAGAACCGGATCGGCATGCCGGGCGCGACCGTCCCCTCGAACACGCGCAGGTGGATTACCACGCCGCGGTACGGATCGTAGGCGGAGTCGAATATGAGTCCGCGCAGCGGGTCGGCCGCGCTGCCGCTCGGCGCCGGCACCTGGTCGACGATCGCCTTGAGCAGATCGTCCATGCCGGTGCCGTGCTTGGCCGATACGCGGATGGCGTGCTCCGGATCCAGCCCGAGGTCGCGGTCGATCTGCTCGTCGAGCCAGTCGTAGTCGATGCCGGGCAGGTCGGTCTTGTTGATCACCGGGATGATCTCCAGGTCCTGCTCCAGGGCCAGGTAGAAGTTGGACAGCGTCTGCGCTTCCACCCCCTGCGTGGCGTCGATCAGCAGCAGCGCCCCCTCGCACGAGCAGATCGCGCGCGAGACCTCGTAGGTAAAGTCGACGTGGCCCGGGGTGTCGACCAGGTTGAGTCGATACTCGGTGCCGTTCACCCGGTACGGAATCGAGACCGCCTGTGACTTGATGGTGATGCCGCGCTCCCGCTCGATCGGCATCGAGTCGAGCATCTGATCGTGAAACTCGCGCTCCGACACCATGTGGGCGCGCTGAATGAACCGGTCCGCAAGCGTGGACTTGCCGTGATCGATGTGGGCGATGATGCAGAAGTTGCGGGTGGCCTGATTCAAGGCGGTGGACGCCTCTGGCTGCCTATGCTTAGAAAGCCGCCTGGGTGGGCGGCCCCTGCGTCGGCGTGTTGAGGGCGCGCAGGAAGTTCAGATAGCCCTGCTCGAAGTTGTCGACCAGCCGGTCGGAGCTGAATACCTGGGCGTTCACGGCACGGTCCAGGGACCCGGTGACGAAGTACGGGTAGAAGCTCTCCACGCGCTCGAGGGTAGCGTCCTCGGCCGGACGCTCCTCGATCATCTCCAGCACCACGATGCGGTCGCCGAGGACGATCGGCTCCGACACTGCCCCCGGCGCCAGGGAGAACGCGCGTTCGAAGAACTCCTCGTGAAACGGCGCCGACTGCAGACTCTCGTTTGCCGCCGGCTCCTCGCCTTCGCCGGCGCGCACGCGGCTGATCGCGATCAGGTTCTGGAAGTTGATCGGGAAGAAGTCGCTCTCCAACGTGGTCACGCCGAGCGCCTCGGCGGCGGCGGTGAATCCGGTTGCCTGCGCGCTCTGCCGGAACTCCGCCGCCAGCGTGGTGTAGTAGTCCTCGATAACGCCGCGCTCGTATCGTTGCAGGTAGTCCTGCACCGCCGCGAGCACCTCCTCGTCGGCGAAGTCGGGCGCCGTCGCGGCGGTGTCGGCACGGTAGATCACGCTTCCGAAACGGCTGGTCAGCACCTCGGTGTGCTCGCCGGACGCCAGCGCAAAGATCGCGTCGACTGCCTCGCGGTCGTCGAAGTCCCGCTCCAGGTCGTAGTAGTAGCGCCAGCCCAGCACCCCTCCGGATGCGACGTCGTCAATCGAGAACAGCCGCGCCAGTTCCTCGAAGGTGGACGAGCCATCCTGCAGCCGGCGCAGCACGTCCGCCGCTTCGTCCGCGGTGTCCGTCAGGATCCGGCTCAGCTTGATGCGCTGAAACTGCGCGGCGTTGGCCTCGCCGAACCGCTGCAGCTCCGCCGGCGGCAACTCGGCATAGCTGAACGCGGCGACCCGGAAGCGCCGTTCGACCGCTGCCATGTCGCGAAAGAAGGCGACCGCCTGCGAACTGGTGTGGACCGCGGTCAGGTCGGCGAAATACTGGCGCTCCAGGAGCTGTTCCTCCACCAGCCGGCGGTTCACCTTGCGCTGCGAGGCGGGAGTGGCGTTGTACCGCTCCTCGCTGAACACGCCGCCGACCACGTACGGGCCGGAACGAATCAGCTCGCCGTCGATGCGCTCCTCGGAAACGGCCAGCGGTGCGCTTGCGGTCTCGGCCAGCACCGCGACCCGGTACGCCGCGCGCTGAAATGCCTGCCGCACCACGGCGCGCGCCTCGGTCTCGGTATCCTGCCGGAATCCGCTGTTGCGGCGCTGCTGGGAGATCTGCAGGATCTGGCTGTCGAAGTAGTTGCCGCGCCGGTGTTCAATGGCGATGTCGTCGTAGGTTCCGAACTCGGTTCCCGCACCGGCGCCGCCGTAGCGCCCGATCGCCGGCGTCCCGATGAACGTGACGGTAATGATCACCAGCACGATGAGGCTGCCCACGTACAGGAGCGGATGATTGGAACGCTGCGCCGCGATGGCGGCATGCGGGCGCTTTGCTGAGGTACGATTTCGAGTCTTGGCCATGAAGGGAATTGCTCTTATGGTACGCAATAGCGGCGTTTGCAGCAAGGCCTGCCGTATGTTGTCGGCGAGCCCCGGCGGGCGCCCGGGCGCACACCGGGCGCAACCGGTCGCGCGTGCCACACCTCGGCGCGCCTCGGCGGAGTCGGCGCATGTCGGCGCAGCGTGGGCGTTGACACTCCGTGGGCGCGGCTCCTATATTGTGCGGGCTGCCAACTGGGGGCGTGGCGAAGGTGGTTATCGCGCCGGCCTGTCAAGCCGGAGGCCGCGGGTTCAAGTCCCGTCGCTCCCGTCCATCCATCAGGAATTCGGTCGATGTCGCTACGGGCTGTGGCGCAGTGGCTAGCGCGCTCGGTTCGGGACCGAGAGGTCGGGAGTTCAAGTCTCCCCAGCCCGACTCCTTACCTTGCCCTTCTTTTCCGGACCTCGAAGCGCGGCGCAGTGCGGCTGGCGAGGTTCTGTTCCGCCTCTCCAGTTGCGGCGCCGCGGCTCCGAAAATTAAGGCTATGGGGCTCCTCTTGCGGCCGCTGGCGGCATTGTGCGTTCTGACAGCCGTGGCCACGCTGCCCGCGGTCGACTCGGCGGCTCAGGTTCATCAAATCGCCCGCGGTGAGACCCTCTACAGCATCGCCAAGAAGTATGGCGTGTCCGTCTCCCTGCTGCAGAGCAGCAACGGGATTACCGACCCCACCCGGCTGCGCAGCGGGCAGAAGCTGACCATTCCGCGCGCGCACGTGATGCGCAAGGGCGACACCATCTACTCCGTCGGGCGCAAGTATGGCGTGAACCCCGCGCTCATCCTGGCGGCGAACGAGATCATCGATCCCACCACGGTGCGCATCGGCCAGGTGCTGGTGGTGCCGGAAGCGGGCACGAGCTCCGAGCCGCAGACCCGCACCCCGGAGGCGTCGCGGCGGCGGCCCCCGGTCGCCGCCGGGCCGGCCGCCCCCGTGCGCACCGGCGGCGGCGACAACCGGCTCTGGCCGACCGACGGGCAACGTACCCGGATCAACGGCAAGCTGACCGGCCTGAAGATCGCCGGGACGGTGGGCGCGGCGGTACGCTCGGTCTCCTCGGGCACGGTGCGCTGGGCCAGTCCGAGCCGCGGCTTCGGGCAGGTGGTCCTGGTGGAGAATCCGCTCGGTTACATCTTCGGCTACCTGGGCAGCGCCGAGACCTACGTTGCGGTCGGCGACCAGGTGGAGATCGGCACCGAGATCGGGCGCCTGGGCCTGAACCCGCACGACCAGAAGCCGAATCTCTACTTCCTGGTGTTCAAGGACGGCATTCCGGCCGACCCTTGGCAGGCGCCGCGGGTATAGCGGGCACAGCAGCCGATGGCGACCACGAGCAACTACCGATTCTCCGTATCCGACCCGGAAACCGTGGTACGGTTCGAGCCTCGGCTGCCGGCACAGTTCGGCCGCGCCGCCAACCGCGTGGTCGTGTTCGACGCCAACACGGCGCGGCTGTTCGGCACCGCGGTTTCCGATCCGGTGCTGCTCGAAGACCGTGACGGCGCCAAGCACTGGGCATCCGTGGAGCGCGTGCTGCTGGCCGCGCACGAACGCGGCATGGACCGCGGCGGCGAGATCATCGGCATCGGCGGCGGCGCGGTGTGCGACGTGGCCGCGTTCGCCGCTTCCATCTATCTGCGCGGCGTCCGGCTGACGCTGGTACCCACCACGGTGACCGCGATGGTGGACGCCGCGCTCGGCGGCAAGACCGGCATCAATCTTGGCTCCGGGAAAAATCTGGTCGGCACGTTCTATCCGGCGCACCGCCTGATCGTGGTACCGTACGTGGTCTCGCACCTGTCCACCAGCGACTACCTCGACGGGCTGGCCGAAGTGATCAAGACGGCCATGCTCGGCGACGGCCGACTGTTCGGGATGCTGGAGTGCCGCCGTGACGAGGTGCTGGCGCGCCGCCCGGCTCTGGTGGAGGAATACGTGCGCCGCTGCCTGGCGGTGAAGGCTCGCTTCGTGGCACACGACCTGCGCGAGGAACTCGGCACCGCGGTGCGCCCGGACGGCACCTCGCGGGCGTTCCTCAACCTGGGCCATACGTTTGCGCATGCGCTCGAGTCGGCGTCCGGTTTTGCCTGGAGCCACGGCGCCGCGGTGGCGTGGGGCCTCGGTCGCGCCATGCGTCTCGGCCGCCTGCTCGGTATCGTCGACCCCGGCTACGCGCAGCGGGTCATCCGGCTGCTGCGCGCGTACGGCTACCGTCTGTGCGCCGTCGAGGTCAGCGGCGACCGGATCCTGTCCGCGATGTGGGCGGACAAGAAACGCAGCGGCGACGAGTTGCGCTTTGTGGTGCAGCGCGGCCTCGAGCAGACCGAGATGCGCGCCGTACCCGCCGCAGCGGTGCGCGAAGCGCTGCGCGACGAGAGCTGAGGCGGAGGCAGGCGCTCACAACAGGTTCGCCACCCGCCGGTAGACCGCGCTCACGCCGGCCCTCTGATCGTCGTCCAGCTCCCCCTGCCGAGCGTCGGCCAGGGTCTCCAGCGCAGCGAGGCTGTCCGCCACCGCGTTCTGCAGATTGCGCCGCAGCGAGAGCCAGAACGCGCCGTTGGCATCGGTCTGCAACGCGATGAAGCCCAACTTGCGGGATCCGGCGCGGCGCGGGCCGATTGCCAGCAGGTGGCGGAGACGGTCGAGCAGGAGCGCGCCGTCCTGCGGCATGCGCAGGGTATCGCGCGGCCAGCCGGCGTCGACGCGGTGCGCGGGATCGATCCTGGCGAGCACCTCGAACAGCGCCTCCAGGCGCGCCCCCGGCATGATCTCATCCCCGTCCAGGGTAATGCGGCCGCGCCACGCGCGGTACGCCGCCAGCGAGCGGCGCCCGGCGCGGCGCGCGATGGGGGCCGCCTCCTGCCACGGCAGGGTAACCAGCGGCCGCTTGCTGCGCTGTTCGGTGACCTCGAACACCCGCCCGAGCAGATGCAGCTGCCGCGCCGCGTCGCGCGCTCCGCCGGAACGGGTATGGCGGCCGGGGCGCTCCCCGGTGCCCGGCCGGTCGCCGCCGCGACCACGCCCGGCGCGGCGCGCGCCCTTCGACCCGTCCTGCGACACCGCGATCAGGTCGGCCAGGAGGTCGGGCGAGATGGCGCGCACCTCCTCGCGGGTCAGCGGCGACACCGAGCGCGCGTAGGCGCGCGACGTGCGCATGATCTCGCCCGCCACGATGTAGCGCGCCGGCTGCTGGTACATGCCCGATCCGGGGTGGATGAAGATGTTGCCGGCGGTCGGACTGCGATAGCGGCCCGGTGCGGCGGCAACGCAGATGAACTGAATCAGCCCGCGTCCGACGGCGCGCAGGTAGTGGCTGGTCGAGCCGCCGCCGCTCACCGGCACGCCGAGCCCGCTGACGATCTCCTCGAGTTGCGCCTTGACGTTGAGGATCTCGTGCATGGTGCGCGGCTCCAGGTAGTGGCGCGCGCAGAAGCCGTCGCGGTCGCCGTTGTCGCGGAACTGCCGGTACAGGTCCAGGCAGGCTACGAGGTCGCCGAGCGGGTGGCGAAACGCGTGGTGCGCGTGGCGCGCCTCCAGCTCGCGGCCCTCCGGCATCACGAACGGCGCGGGCACCGACAGGACGGCGGCGGCGATAATCGCCTCCTCCAGCACCTCCGGATAGCGGTGGATCGCCTCCACCAGGATGCGGGAGTGGCGCGGCAGGAGCGGAAACTTGACCATGGTGCGGCCCACCTCGGTCAGCGCGCGGTCGGCGTCGAGCGCGTCGAGCATGCCGAGCAGCGCCACCGCGCTGGCGATCCGTTCGCGGCCCGGCGAGGAGAGAAAGTCGAACTCCTCGAACTCGGTGATGCCCAGCTCCGCCATCCGCAGCACCACCTCCGACAGGTCGGTGCGATGGATCTCCTCGGTCTCGAACAGCGGCCGCCGCTGGTAGGATGCCTCCGAGTAGAGCCGATAGCAGGAGCCGGGACCGGTGCGTCCGGCGCGCCCGCGGCGCTGGTTGCAGGACGCGTGCGAAATCGGCTGCTCGGTGAGCGCGGCGGTGAGCGTGCGGGTGTTGAACGAGTTCACCTTGGCCAGACCGGAGTCGATCACGTAGCCGATGCCGGGGATGGTGACGCTGGTCTCGGCGATGTTGGTGGCCACCACGATCTTGCGCCGGCCCGGAAACGGCGCGAATACCCGATCCTGCTCGGCGCGCGACAGCCGGGCGTACAACGGCAGGAGCTGCCAGCGCCGGCTCTCGCGGCGCGCGGCGAGCGTCGCGATGCAGGCGCGGATGTCGCGTTCGCCCGACAGGAACACCAGGATGTCGCCCGGCCGGCGGGAGCGGTCGATTTCAAGCACGATCCGTTCCACGGCCGCCATGAGCTGGTCGGGGTCGCCGGCGGGTTGAAACGGGCGGTAGTGGATCCGTACCGGGTGCGCCGGCGTGTCGAGGCGCACGATCGGGCAGGAGTCGAAGTACTCGGAGAACACCTCCGCGTTGATGGTGGCGGACGAGACCACCACCTTGAATTCGGGCCGCTGTGCGAGCACGCCCTTCAGCAGGCCGAGAACGAAGTCGATGTTGAGCGAACGTTCGTGCGCCTCGTCGACCATCATCACCGAGTACTCGCCGAGCAGGCGGTCGTGCCCGAGCTCCTGCAGCAGCACGCCGTCGGTCATCACCTTGATGCGCGTTTCGCGCGTGGTGGTGTCCTCGAAGCGCATCTTGTACGCGGCGACCGCGCCGGCGGCGGCCCCGGCGTCGGCAGCGAGTTGCGCACGTATGAAGTCGGTGACCGATACCGCGGCGATGCGGCGCGGCTGCGTTACGCCGATGCGGCCGCTGTCGGCGTAGCCGGCATCGTACAGGATGCGGGGAAGCTGGGTGGTCTTTCCGGAGCCGGTCGGGCTTTCCACCACGATGACCGGGTTGGCGGCGACGTGGCGCACGATCCGGTCGCGGTGGCGGACGACCGGCAGCGCTGCTGCAAGCTCGCTGATCGACTCTCCTGACGGCTGCATTCCCCCATAGTCTAACCCCGGCGGCGGACCGACGGCATCTGCCGCGGTGTGGTTCAGCGTCCGGGCTGGCGCATCGCCGGGCGGGATGTTAGGGTTGCCCCGGTTCATGGCACTTGCGCGGCAGACACGCAACCTGCGCCCGCAACGCAACGATCAGGAGATCGTGCTGTACGTGCGCAGCATCCCCTTCCTCACTCCGCGCCAGATCGCCGACACCATTCGGGAGTTGGGTTACGTCGGCCAGGAGCGGGCGATCACGGCAGTGTCGCTCATGGCGTACCGCCACGTGTCCCGGCTGCGCAAGATCCACCTCGAAGGAGTGAGCCGCGACCTGTTGCCGGCCAAGACCAACCTGCTCCTGGTCGGTCCTACCGGGTGCGGCAAGACGCACCTGGTCGAACTGCTGTTTCAGCACATCCTCCACCTGCCGACGCTGATCGTGGACCTGACCGGCTACTCGGAAACCGGCTACGTCGGCCAGGAGGTCACCTCGATTCTGACCCGGCTCCTGTACGCCGCGGATCTGAATCAACACGCCACCTCGGTGGGCGTGGTGTGCCTGGACGAATTCGACAAGGTCGCGGCGGGGCACAACAACGCCGTGTTCGCCGGCGCGGCCACTACCAAGGACGTGTCGGGCCTCGGCGTGCAGAGAGAACTGCTCAAGATGCTCGAGGCGGCGGACATCTCGGTGCCCAACGACCTGTCCCACTCCGAGTACGGCGCGCGCACGGTGGTCTCCACCGCCGACATCTCGTTCATTGCGTGCGGGGCGTTCTCCGGCTTCAAGGGAGTGACCGATGCGGCGGCGGGATCCGGCATCGGCTTTGGCCGCCGCGCCATCGGCGACGAACCCGAACGCATCGCGGTGTCCTACAGCGAAGAGGATGTCGCGGCGGTGCGTTACTTCCAGAGGTTCGGGTTTCTGCCCGAGTTGATCGGCCGGTTCAAGCGCATCGTGCCGTTTCAGTCGCTGTCAGCCGGGCAGCTTGCCGGCATCCTCAGGGAGAACATCATCACCCAGTACCGCAACGAGTTCCTGTTCGAGGAGATCGAGCTGGAGGTGGACGACGCCGTGGTGGAACTGATGGTACGCCAGGCGCTGCGCAAGGAGAGCGGCGCGCGCGGGTTGGAGTCGGTGTTTGCCCGGCACCTCGAAGATGCCGCGTTCCAGGCGTATTCCGAAGCGGGGGTAAAGCGCGTGCGCCTGGAGTTGCGCGACGGCGAGTTCGGCTTCGCGCTCGGCTGACCGCCGGCGCCGTTTCTCCCGGACCATTGCTCAAGCGATATCGAAGATCCGTCGATGGCGCCACACGCGCCACCGCCAACGTCTACCTGCCGAGTGAGCATGGCATTCGCGGCTCCACCATAGACTCGGGGGCGGCCGCGATCTGCCAGCGGCTGACGCGCGCCGGCCACGAGGCATACATCGTCGGCGGTGCGCTGCGCGATCTGCTGACCGGGCGCGACCCGAAGGACTTCGACGTGGCAACCAGCGCCCGCCCGCGGCAGATCACCGCGCTGTTTCGCGGCGCGCGCATCATCGGACGCCGGTTCAAGCTGGTGCACGTGCCGTCGGGGCGGCGGGTGTTCGAGGTAGCCACGTTCCGCGCCGCGGATACCTCCACCGCCAATCGCTACGGCACCGTGGACCAGGACGCGTTCCGGCGCGACTTCAGCTTCAACGCGCTCTACTACGCGCCGCGCAGCGAGCGGCTTATCGACTACGTGGGCGGGTTCGACGACATCCAGCGGCGCGCACTGCGCACCGTGGGCGCCCCGGAGGAGTCGTTCCGGGAGGACCCGGTGCGGATGATCCGGGCGGTCAAGTACGCCCGCCTCGTCGGCTTCTCCATGGAGCGGCGCTACCGGGTGCTGATCGGCCGGTACGCCGCGCGTCTCACCGAGTGCTCGGCGGAGCGGTTGACCGAAGAGCTGGTCAAGATCCTGTCCTGCGGCCGGGCCGCGGAGATTCTCGATTCCGCCCATGATCTGGGGTTGTTCGCCGTGCTGTTGCCGCAACTGGCCGGCCAGGCGGGGCCGCGGCTGGACGGGTCCGCGGTCGGCCGGCGCCTGACGGCGCTGGACGAACAGGTCGCCGACGGCACGGCGAGCGGGCGCCGGCTGCGCGTCCTGATGTTCAGCGCGTTGCTGAGCGACGTGGCGGCCGGTGACGACTCCTGGCGGTTCGAGGAGCGCCCGGTCAAGGGGTTGGCGCAACGGTTGCGCGCGGCGATGGAGCCGCTGGTGCTGCCGCAGGTGGACGCGCTGCGGGTGGCGGAGCGCCTGCAGAGAACCGCACGGAGCTGAGGCGCACGTTCCGGGCCGGCCCGCCCGCGGCTCAGTCGCCGCTGGACCCGGCGGCGTCGTCCGGCGGCGGCGGCTCCGGGGCGTCGTGGCCGCTGAAGCGGTCGCGGCGCGGCCACCGCAACCCGTGGCGCCGGCCCTGCTCGCCGGCGCGTACCTCCGCGGGTGCCGCGCCCGGCGATGCGTCGAGGCCTTCGATCTGGTCTACGGTAATGTCGACCTGGTCCACCAGCAACCCCGAGAACCGCTCCACGCTGGAGATGATGTAGTCGCGGAGCTGGTGCAGGCGGCCGGCAACCGGCGCGTCGAACGGTACGCGCAGCATCACCTCCAGGCCGGGCTGGCGCAGGTCGCCCACCACCACCAGCCGCTCGACCTTGAACTCCGGCGCGAATTCGCCCACGCAATGCAGCACCATCTGTGTCAGGGCCGCTTCCGATACGGTCACGCTGCCGCGGCGCTCGTACTGCGGGCTGACCACGGTCTTCTCGAACACCTTGCCGCGCCGGCGCAGGATCTTGTTGCGCAGGAAAATGGTGATCGAATCGATCATGATGTGGCCGTAGTCGCGCCGTACCTCGATCGGCGGCACCGGGATGATGTGGCGGCCCTGTGCGCGGCGCGAGCGCAACGCGGTGTCGATCTCCTCTTCCGTCGCCACGTCCTCGATGCTGATGAGCCGATGCGGGGGCGGCAGGTCGAGCCGGTCGGCGATGCGCACCGCCATCTTCTCCGAGGTCGCCAGGATCAGGATGCGTTGCGCCCGGATGCGCTCCAGGACGCGCAATGCCTCGCGCGCGTGCGTCTCGTCGTGGAACACCGCCGCCTTTACCGCCTCGATGACGCCGCGCTCGCGCTTGGCCGAGCGCCCGGCGAGGATCTTCTGGCCCTGAATGAGCAACCCGTCGTCCACGATGACGTCGATGTTGTATTTCTGCGCAATGAGTTGTGCGCGAAAGCTCTTGCCGGTCCCGCTCTTGCCCACCAGGGCGGTCACCTGCACGCCGCGCAGGGTCCACAACACGCTGCGCAACAGGCGCCGTACGCTAGCCACGCCGGCGCTCCAGGCCGCCGCCACCCGGCGCGCCGACGCGGCGCGTCACGGCAGCGGTGGCGCGGTGGACGGCGCCGGCGCCGAAACGCCGCTCGATGGCCTTGCGCGCGCCCTCCGGCAGGGGCGCCACGATCGGCCCGCAC